>NZ_WJWX01000017.1:0-71223 GCF_009661015.1 Brevundimonas sp. SPF441
TCGCGGGCCTTCTCGATCCGTTCTTCCTTCACGATACACTACCGTTTGCCGCGGGATGGAGCAGCCCGGTAGCTCGTCAGGCTCATAACCTGAAGGTCGTAGGTTCAAATCCTACTCCCGCACCCAAAACACCAAAAAGCCCCACCGCCAAAAGCCGTGGGGCTTTCTGACGTCTGGCGGTCAGAGGCCGAGACGTAGACATCGTCAGGCCGGAAGACGTAATGGCCTGTGCATCGGCCAGGCGAAAGCCGTCGCTGTAGGCGAAGGTGCTTGCTTCGGTGTCGAACAGATGTACACGGAGCGAGTTCCTGTCCAAGCGGACGCTTCGACATTCAAAGCTAGTCTTCTGGCACCGTAATCGCCCATGCGGTGTTGCTGACATCCGTTAGGCGCGACGCGCCGAGGTGGACAGGCCGCCGTCGCCCAGCAGCTTAAACGCTAAGCCCAGCGGGCTACGCCAGCTTAAGCACACAGTCGCTGAAGCCCACGACACCCCGGGCTAAATCCGCATCACGACAGAAAACCGCATTGGGCCATGTGATGCGTAGGTCGGCGACCAGCTCGTTGGCGAAAAGCTCGACTACTCCAGAGGGACGATGAGCAGACTAGGCTTAACAGAGCCCGGCACCGTGCTGGCGCGCCCCTAGATCCCGCCGCTTCGCATGACGACGACTGCGATCAGCGTCAGGAAGACGACGGCTGCGGCCGCTATGGCGAGGGCCGTGATGCGAAAGGCGCCGCGCGTCGGCTTGTCGGGCCGGTCTTCGTAGCCAATCGGGACTTTGCGGGGTTCTTTGTCGGTCATGGGCGATCAACGCACGGAGGCGGTTCGCGTTCGCCGACGCGTGTCAGCCTTCGGCGCAACCAAGGCTGCGCCGAAGGCTCTTGATGTTCGTCAGAAGCGGTAGGCGACGCCGACCCGAAGGTTGCGCCCCGGCAGAGGGGCGATGTCCTTGAGGAAGGACACGTGTTCGCGGGCTTCCTCGTCCGTCAGGTTCCGCGCCTCGGCGAACAGAGTGACGTTCTGCTGGGCGAAGGGGCGGACCGCGACCGAAGCGTTGACCAGGGTGTAGTCGTCGGTCGGCAGTTCGAACGCGTTGGCGACCCGGTCCTGTTCTCCAACGTGGCGAACCTCGGCGCTGGCGTCGAACTTGGTCGATGTCCAGGCCAGACGTCCGGTGACGGAGTAGGGCGGGATCCGCGCGGCAGGGCCGAAGTCCGTCTGGGCGTGGACATAGTCGGCCGCGCCTTCCAGCGACAGTTTGCGATCGCCGTCCTGCCAAAGCGCATAGGCGCCTTCCAGCTCGAAGCCATAGAACTTCGCGTCGGTCTGGACGAACCGATAGATGGGGAAGAACTCGTCCTCTTCCTCGAAGTAGAACTGGTCGCCCGTCGGCCGTTCGTCGATGAAGCCGTTATACCAGGAGTGATAAACGTGCAGATCGCCGGTGAACCTGCCGCGATCATAGTGGGCGGTGCCCTCCAGCGTCGTCACCTTCTCGGAGTTCAGCGTCAGGTCGCCGGTCTCGTAGGCGGCGGTGGCGATGTGGACGCCGTCGGCGAACAACTCGACCTCGCTGGGCGCGCGTTCATTGTGGGCCAGGCTGAGGCCCAGGAACAGCCCGGCGGTCGGGCGGATGAAGGCGGCGGCGGACGCCGACCAGTTGTCGAACTCGCGCGTGACTTCGCTTGCGCCCCCGATGGGCGTGCCGCTGAGTTCGCGCCGGTCATAGCGCAGGCCGCCCTCGAAGCCATGGTTGCCGAGGTCCAGACGCTGCACCGTATAAAGGCCCAGTTCGTCGATCTTGACGCTGGGCACGAAGGCCTCCTCGCCGATGGCCTCGAAGTTACGCGACAGGGCCTGAACCCCTATGGCGCCGTTCCAGCCGTTGCGTTCGCGCTGGACCAGGTCCGCACGGCCTTCCCACCCATCGGAGTTGAAGATGGTGCCCGGCTCGCCCACGGCCTCGAACTCGGTGTGGGTGTAGTCGGCATGGCCGTAGGAGCCGCGCAGGGCCGAGAAGGGCCCGCTGTCGAAACGGTATTCGCCGCGCGCGTCCCACCGCTTCTGGTTCAGCTTGATGAAGACCGATTCCTCGGCGACCGTGCCGTATTCACTGTCGGTGTTTTTGTAGGAGACGCCGGCGAAGCCCTTGTCGCCGATATAGGAACCGCCGACGCCCCAGGCTTCAAGATCGGTATAGCTGTTGGGCTGGGTTCCGGTGTCCTCGCGCGCAGTGCCTTCGGCGGCGGCGCGCCTGGCGGAAATGGCCGGGGCCGGGATGTCATAGTCGTCGGTCTTGCGCTTCACCCCATCGACGTTGAAGGCGAAGTTTCCACTGCCGACGGTCATGCGTCCGAAGGCGCTGCGGCCGTCGTCAACGCTGGACGCCTGGGTGGAGACCACGCCGGACACGCCGCCCTCGGGGATCTCGGTGGGGATGCGATCGTCAAGAACATTGACCACGCCGCCGATGGCCGAGCCGCCATAGACCAGCGTCGCGGGCCCGCGAATGATCTCGATACGATTGGCCTCGGCCGGGTCTGTGGCCACGGCGTGGTCGGGCGAGACAGAGCTCGCGTCGATCAGGCCGATACCGTTGGTCAGCACCTGGACGCGCGGCCCGCTAAGGCCGCGAATGACGGGTCGGCTGGCGCCGGGCGCGAAGTCGGTCGAACGAATGCCCGGACGCCCGCTCAGCATGTCGCCGAGCGAGGCCGCCGGCGCCGTGGCCAGGGTCTGTTCGTCCACGACGTCCGTCGCGATTACCGAGGCCCGCTGGCTGATGCCATAGGGCGCGCCCGTGACGATAATATCGCCCAACTCCGCCGGGGCTTGCGGAGCGGACTGCGCGGCGGCGGCGCCTGCCAGAATCGTGGAGCCTGCGGCCGCCATGAGCAGGGATCGCGAGACGCTTGAGGGACGCATGAAAAAACTCTCAGCCTGGGGAGGAAGTGACTTGTTACGAGATAACGTCACATAGGCTTTGCGCAATCAAGAACCCGACGACGATTTTGTGTCGGGCGTGTCTCCAGGGGCGCCGCGTGCCGGAGAAGAGTCGTGGACTACCTTAGAGGGAGAATGGCGCACCCGACAGGATTCGAACCTGTGACCTCTGCCTTCGGAGGGCAGCACTCTATCCAGCTGAGCTACGGGTGCGTCGGCCGGCGCGACGCCGGAACAGGCCGCTTACATCATGGCGCAAGCGGCCTCAATCCCGAATGCGCGGATGACGACCGGATGGCCGCCATCAATCACCGACAAGGAAGGCCGACGGCCTCAAGCAGCGCGAAGCGCGATAGGCCCAAAAAGAAAGCAATAGGGCGCTCGCGCCCTACTGCGCCGTCATGCCCCCGTCGATCTTGAACTCGGACCCCGTGACGAACTTGGATTCGTCGGACGCCAGATAGAGGACGCAGTAGGCGACGTCGTCGGGTTCGCCGATCCGCTTCAAAGGAATGCCACGCGCGAGGCGCTCGTGCGCCTTGTCCTCGTCCCCGCCGGCCATGGCGATGAAGGGATCCAGGATCGGCGTCTTGATGAAGACAGGGTGGACCGAGTTGCAGCGCACGTTCCATTCGGCCTTCGCGGCCTCCAGCGCCAGCGTCTTGGTGTACATCCAGACCGCCGCCTTTGTGGCGTTATAGGCGCCCATGCCGGGGGCGGCCGCGAGCCCTGCGATCGAGGAGATGTTGATGATCGAGGCCGGAGCCGAGGCGCGCAGATGCGGCATGGCGTGTTTGGCGCCCAGCATGATGGAGCGCAGATTGATCTCGTACTGACGCTGCCAGTTCTCGATCGTGTCCTGCTCGACGAAGGCCAGGGGGCCGCCGACGCCGGCGTTGTTGACCAGCACCGACAGGCCGCCGAGATCGGCGACGGCGGCGGCGATCACACCTTCCCATTCGGCCTCGCTGGCCACGTCGTGGGCATAGGCGAAGGCGGCGTCCGGAATTTCCGCATTGATCCGGCTCGCCAAGGCTTGAGCGCGCGCGGCGTCGATGTCGGTGACGGCGACGCGGGCGCCTTCGCGGGCCAGCATGAAGGCCATGGCTTCGCCCAGGCCGCCGGCCGCGCCGGTGATCAGGGCCGTCTTGCCGGCGACGCGGCCGGGACGCGCGGAGCCGCTCACGACTTCACCCCCATGCCGGCGGCGGCGTCGTCAATGAAGCGGGCCAGGGTCACGTCCTTGTCCGTCACGCCATCGGCGTCGTGGGTGGTGAGCAGGATCTCGACCCGGTCGTAGACATTCGACCATTCGGGATGGTGGTCCATCTTGTCGGCCATCAGGGCGACGCGGGTCATGAAGCCGAAGGCGGCGTTGAAATCCGCGAACGTCAGCGTCCGCGTGATGGCCGGGCGATCGCCGTCATGCGCGCGCCAGGCGGGCAAATCCTTCAGCGTTTCCGCTACGTCAAGCCGTGTGTCGGTCATCGCGTTTCCTCTTTTTCCATTTTGCGTAGGGCGCCTGATGGATGGCGGCAAGCGGCGAAGCCGCGCGGATCCGTCCAGGGAACCCATGGTCAAGCTTGTGCATTGAGCGAGCAGCGATCGTCGCTCTTCGGCGTCATCGGTCGCCAGCGGGGTTAGGATGGAAAATCTCTGGATCGCCGCCCTGGATGCGGCCGACCGCAAGCGGATCGAACCGCATTTGAAAGAGCGCGAGATCACACGCGGCCAGATGCTCTATGACGCCGGCGAGGCGGTCGATCAGGTGTGGTTTCCGATCAAGGGCGTGGTGTCGCTGATGACCATCCTGCCGGATGACAAGATGGTGGAGACGGCCGCCATAGGGCGCGAAGGTCTGATCGGCGTGACCTGCGGACCGTTCAACGCCCGCGCCGCCAGTCGGGCCATTTCCCAACGCGACGGGATCGCGGCCCATTGCTCGGCCGAGGTGTTCGGCGAGGCGCTGGAAGACAGCGAGACTCTGCGCTCAGCCCTGTCGCGCTTCACCGAAGGCTTGATGGCGCAGGTGCAGCAGGCGGCCGCCTGCAACGCCCAGCACCGGCTGGACGAACGGTTGGCCCGCTGGCTGTTGATGCTTCACGACCGGGCCGAGGATGACCGGATCGATCTGACGCAGGCCGATATCGCCGGTATGCTGGGCGTGCGTCGCGCCACGGTGTCGGAGGTCGGCACGGTGCTGGAGCGCAAGTCGCTGATCCAGCGGGGACGTGGCTGGGTCAAGGTGCTGGATCGCGACGGCCTGGAGGCGGCGTCGTGCGGCTGTTACGGCCTGATGCGCGACGTGATGAAGGATTTGAAACTGCCGCAGCCCGAAGCGGCCTGATCGGGTGTCTCATTGGATGACGGGGGCGCTGCGACGCGCTAGACGGTGCCCATGACCGACGCCTCCTCCCACGGCCCGCACTCGTCGGGTGATCGTTCCTCCTTCGGCTTTCGCGACGTGGATGCGCGCGAGAAGGTGAAGATGGTGCGCGGGGTCTTCGATTCCGTCGCCTCCAACTACGATGTGATGAACGACCTGATGAGCGTCGGCGTCCACCGCATCTGGAAAGACATCGCCGCCGCCAAGCTGAACCCGCGTCCCGGCGAGACCATTCTGGACGTCGCGGGCGGCACCGGGGACATGGCGCGTCGCTATTCCAAGATGGCGCGCGCCGCCCAGGAGCGGCGCGGCGGCGAGGACGCCAATGTCATCGTGCTGGACTACAACGCCGAGATGATCCTGGCAGGCGTCCACAAGGGCGGCGAACCGGAAACGCAGTGGAGCGTCGGCGACGCCATGAACCTGCCGCTGCCGGACGCCTCGGTCGACGCCTATTCGATCAGTTTCGGCATCCGCAACGTGGCCCATATCGACAAGGCCCTGGCCGAGGCGCGCCGGGTGCTGAAGCCGGGCGGTCGGTTCCTGTGCCTGGAGTTCTCGCGCCCCACCACCACGCCGATCCGCAAGGTCTATGACGCCTGGTCCTTCCACGCCATTCCGCGCATCGGCGGCTGGGTCGCCAAGGATCGCGACAGCTATCAGTATCTGGTCGAGAGCATCCGTCGCTTCCCCGATCAGAATATGTTCAAGGGCATGATCGAGGACGCCGGCTTCCGCCGCGTGTCCGTCACCAACCTGTCGGGCGGGATCGCCGCCATCCATCATGGGTGGGCGATCTGACCAGCCGGATCTATCGCACGGCCCCGCCGCCGCCCGCGACGGTCGCGGTCCAGAACCCGGTTGCGTCCTTTCTGCGTCTGCTGGGCTGGCTGTGGGTCCTGGCGCGTCATGACGCCCTGATCCCGCGCGAGGTGACCCATCTGCTGCCGGCCTGGACGCGGCCGTTCGCACGGTTCGTGCAACTGTTCTCAGGTCGCGCTGGGCGTCAGGGGCGGCCGGGCCAGAGGCTGGGCAAGGCGTTCGAACATCTGGGCCCCGTGGCGATCAAACTGGGCCAGGTCCTGGCGACGCGCGCCGACATCTTCGGGCTGGAGTTCGCGCGCGATCTTGGACGGTTGAAGGACGCCTTGCCGGCCTTCTCTCTGGAAGAGGCGCGGCGCGAGATCGAGAAGTCACTGGGTCGTCCGGCCGAAAGCCTGTTCATCGACCTCAGTCCGCCGGTCGCCGCCGCCTCCCTGGCCCAGGCGCACCGCGCGACCCTGGCCGACGGGCGGGCCGTGGCGGTCAAGGTGCTGCGCCCGGGAGTCGAGCGGCGGGTCGCCAATGGCCTGGATTCGATGCGTCTGGCCGCGCGGCTGGTCTGGCGGCTCGTGCCGATGGCGCGGCGGCTGGAGCCGTCCGCCTTTGTCGAGACCATCGCCAACTCGCTGGATCTGGAGTTGGACATGCGGCTGGAGGCCGCCGCCGCCAGCGAGATGGCCGAGGTGCTGGCCAAGGACGGATACATGTCCGCGCCGGCCGTGATCTGGGACGGGGTGGGCAAGCGCGTGCTGACGCTGGAGTGGGCGCAAGGCGTGCCCATGACGGATCCGGCGCTGCTGGACCTGCCGGGATTGGACAAGGATCAGCTGGCCGACAATGTCGTGCGCGCCTTTCTGGTGCAGGCGTTGGACCACGGGGTGTTCCACGCCGATCTGCACGAGGGCAATCTGTTCGCCAGCGCGCCGGCTCATCTGACGGCGATCGACTTCGGCATTGTCGGGCGATTGGGACCGGCGGAGCGGCGCTATCTGGCCGAGATCCTGTGGGGCTTCATCAGTCGCGACTACGACCGGATTTCGCGCGTGCATTTTGAGGCCGGCTACGTCCCGCCGCACCACTCGGTGGAGACCTTCGCCCAGGCCCTGCGTGCGGTCGGCGAGCCGGTGATCGGCCGCGCCGCCAGCCAGGTGTCGATGGGCCGGCTGTTGGGCCAGTTGTTCGAGATCACCGCCCTGTTCGACATGCGGCTGCGGCCCGAACTGATCCTGCTGCAAAAGACCATGGTCTCGGTCGAGGGCGTGGCGCGCCGCCTGCAACCCGATCACGATCTGTGGAAGGCCGCCCAGCCGGTGGTCGAACGCTGGATCCGCCGCGAGCTGGGACCGCAGGCCCAGGCGCGTGATGCGATCAACGAAATGATCGCCGCGGCCCGCGCCATCTCGCGACTGGTCCAGGAGCCGCCGCGCCCGGCGGCCGTGGTCATCGAAAAGTCGGGAACTCCGGCTTCGGTGACGGCTTCAGTCACGGTCGCGGTCATCGCGGCTTTGGCGGCCCTGGGCCTTTCGCTCTGGCCCTATCTGACCTGACCGGAGCTTTCGCTATGAAGCCGACCTTGATGAAGACCGCTATTGCAGCCGCCGTGCTGGTGGCGCCCATGCCCGCCTTGGCCCAAGCCGCAGCCGGCGCCGTGCCGAACGCCTTCGACCGCCCGGCTCAAACCGCAGCGCCTCAAGCCCGCGCCGCCGCTGCGCCCGCAACGGCGTCCGCCGCCCAGGCTCCCGACATCGCCCGTTCCGAAGAGGCGCTGCGCGCCGTGATCGCCAGCGCCCAGGGGACCGGCTTCGACTATTCGGATTTCACGACCGGCCTTGGAACCCAGATCCGTCAGCAGGAGGCCCAGGTGGTCCCGCTGATCAAGGGCTTCGGCGCCGTCAAGACGGTCGAATACGTCAAGCAGGAAGGCGAGGCCCAGATGTTCAAGGTCACCTTCGACAATCAGGTCACCGAATGGCTGATCGGCTTCGACGCCGAGGACAAGATCGCCGCCCTGCTGTTCCGCCCGGCCGAGCGCTGACCGTCAATCCAGCGAAGGCTTGCCGCGCCCCGACTTGATCGAGGCGCGGGTCGTCTTGGCCTTCAGGCGGCGTTCCTTGGACGCCTTGGTCGGGCGTGTCGGCACGCGATAGACGGGGCGGATTGAGGCCTCGTCCACCATCGCCTGAAGCCGTTCGATGGCGTCGGCGCGATTGCGCTCCTGGGTGCGATGACGCACGGCGGTGATCAGGATCACGCCTTCCAGCGTCAGCCGGCTGCCGGCCAGCTTCATCAGCCGCGCCTTGACCGGATCGGTCAGCGACGGCGAGTTCTTCACATCGAACCGCATCTGAACGGCGGTCGACACCTTGTTGACGTTCTGCCCACCTGGACCGCCCGCGCGGTAGAAGTGAAACTCAAGCTCGTCCTCGGGGATGACGGTGGTCATGTCGCCGCCTTGCGCGCCTTGACCACGGCCTGGTCCAGCGCCTGCAAGAAACGCGAACGGTCGGCGGCCGAGAACGGCGGAGGGCCGGAGGTCGCCACACCCATCGACCGCAGATGCTCGCCCACCATCCGTCCCGCTAGGGCCGAGCCGATGGAGTCCGGGGTGAAGGGCTGGCCGTTCGACTTCAGCGCCTGTGCGCCCGACTTCAGACAGCGGTCCGCTAGGGGGATATCGGCGGTGATAACCACGTCGCCTACGCCCGCCCGCTCAGCGATCCAGTCGTCGGCGATGTCGGGGCCGGCGTCCACCACCACCTGTTCGATCAGCGCCTCGCGCGGAACCTGCATCCAGGTGTTGGAGACGACATAGGTCTTCAGCCCATAGCGGCGGGCGACGCGATACACCTCTTCCTTTACGGGGCAGGCGTCGGCGTCGATGTAGAGCACGGTGGGCATGGGCCTGACCTAGCGCGGACGCGACCAATGAAAAAGGGCGGGACCGTCCGGCCCCGCCCTTTCCGTTCAGACCAAAGCGGTCCTCAGTTGCGATAGGCCGGCGGCATCGGCGTCTGCTGGCGATAGCGGTCGCGCAGCATCAGCGGGCGGCTGGTAAGGGGCTGTTCGACGCCATTGACGAAGACGGCCGACGGCTGGCTGAGCGGCTCCAGCGGATCGCCGGACCAGACCACCACGTCACCCGCTGCGCCCGGCGCGATCTGGCCGAACTGCCCGGCCATGCCGAAGATCTTCGCCGGATTGACCGTCAGGGCGGCGATGGCGGCACCATAGGGCAGGCCGTGCGAGACGGCGTTGCCCGCGTTGTAGCGGGCCTCGCGGGCGCGGTGGGTCGAGCCCTCGTTGCCCTTGATGGCGATCAAGACGCCCGCCGCGTTCAGAGCCGCTGCGTTTTCCGCCCGCGCCGCCCGCATCTCGAAATCGCTGGGCAGGTTGGAGATGGGGTTCAGCAGCACCGGTACGCCGGCTGCGGCGATGTCGCCGGCGACCAGCCAGCCTTCCTCGGCGCCGTCCAGGATCAGCTTGATCCCTTCCTCGCGCGCCAGACGCAGCACCTGCTGAATATCCGAGGCGCGGTGGACGGTCACGATCAGCGGCATCGTCCCGTTGGCGACGGGGATCAGCGCCTCGAGATCGGCGCGCGACAGGCTGAGGTCGCGCAGGCCCGCCCGCTCATAGGCCGACTTGTTGCGGGCATAGAGGCGGACTTCCGACAGCGTCTCCTTGAACAGGACGAACTGCGCCCCGCGCGCGCCTCCGGCGATGCCGGCTCCGGCCTCGCCGAACGGGGCGACCATGGCCACGCGCGGCTTGACCAGAATGTTCGAGCCTTGACCCAGATTGATGATCGCCGCCTGACCCGCGAACAGGCCCGGCGTCTGATAGCCGCCGTCGCCGGCGCCGGCCGTCTCGTCCTCATGCACATGGCCGCCGGAAGAGCCGGGGTGCTGGGGCACGACGATGGCGCGGGTGATGCCGCCCAGCCGCGCGACCGGCAGGGTGAAGGACCAGGGGTCCAGGCCGTACGAGATGTCGAAGGCGGCGCTGAGCGTATTGGCGCTGTTGCGCAGTTCGTTGGTGCCGCTGACCGAACTGACCTCGGTCCCGGCCAAGCCGGAATCCACGGCGACGAAACCGGGCGCGACTGTCTTGCCCGCTGCGTCGATGACGTGGGCGCCGGACGGCGCGCCGCCTGAGCCCACAGAGACGATCTTGCCGTCGCGGATCACGACCGTGCCGTTCTCGATGACGGAGTCGCCGGTCAGGATGCGTCCGCCGACGATGGCGACGGTTTCATTTTGGCCTACCGCGCTTCGCGCTGCTTGAGGCCCGGACTGGGCAAGGGCAGGAGCCGCGAGAGACAGGGCCGCGACGGCGCCCGCGAGGATGTGAGACAGGCGCATCAGCGGGCTCCTTCCGTGACGTTGGCGGCGGTCAGGCCATAGCCCGGCTGACCCAGTTCGAAGTCGCTGGTCGGCTGATAGGCGGGGTTGCTGCGATCAAAGGTCAGGGCGCCGTCGATGAAGACCTGATCGGCGCGGGCGTAGATCGAGAAGGGATCGGCGCTCCAGATCACCACGTCGGCGCGCTTGCCGGGCTCCAGCGACCCGGTCTGGTCAGCGATGCCGATGGCCTTGGCGGCGTTGGAGGTGATCCAGCCGATCGCGTGTTCTTCGGAAATGTTCAGCCCGGCGCGGCGACCGGCCGACAGGGCGGCGGCGGCCTCCTGGTTCAACCGTTGAGTCAGCTCGGCGTCGTCGGAGTGGATGACGGCGCACGATCCCTGCTGGGCGTCGACCAGAGCGGCGTTCTCCTCGATGGCGTCCAGCGCCTCCATCTTGAAGCCCCACCAGCCGGTCCACATGGCCGCGCAAATGCCGTTGGCGGCCAGTTGCGGCGCCAGCTTGTAGGCCTCGGTCGCGTGGTGGAAGGTCGTGATGCGGTAGCCGAACTCCTTGGCCATATCCATCATCAGCGCCATCTCGTCGGCGCGATAGCAGTGGTTCTGAATCAGGATCGAACCGTCCAGAACGCCCATCAGGGTCTCGTTCTGAAGGTTGCGGGTCGGGGCGGCGCCTTCGCCGTCCTCGCGCCACTTGTCCCATTTGGCCTTGTAGTCGCGTGCGGCGATGAAGGCGGCGCGATAGCCGGCCATATTGCCCATGCCCGTCGCCGGGCTCTGGTTGCGGCCGCCATAGACGCGCGACGGGTTCTCGCCGCAGGCCATCTTGACCGTATAGGGGGCGGCCGGGAATTTCAGGCCTTGCATGGTGATCGAGGGCACGTTGCGGATCGTGACGCCGCGTCCGCCGAACAGATTGGCCGAGCCGGGCAAGATGTGAAGCGTGGTCACGCCGCCGGCGCGGGCGGTGTTGAAACCAGGGTCCTGGGGCCACAGCGAATGTTCGGCCCAGACCTGGGCGGTGTTCGGGCTGGTCGCCTCGTTGCCGTCGCTCATGCCGCTGACGCCGGGCGACGGATAGACGCCCAGGTGGCTGTGCACGTCGATGACGCCGGGGGTGACATAGCGGCCGCGCGCCTCGACAACGCGATAGCCGGAAGGGACGGGGGTCGAGGCGTCGCCGACGGCGGCGATCTTGCCGTCCGTGACCACGACCACGCCGTTCTCGATCTTGCGATCCGTGCCGGTCAGGACGGTGGCGCCGACCACGGCGAAGTTCTCGCGCGGCAGGGGATGATAGGTGGAGGGATAGGGATCCAGCGTCGTCGCGGGATCCAGACCGGCGGCCAAGGTCCGGTCCTTCGACGGTTTCGCGGCCGTATCATCAGGCGTCTGGCCGGTGGTGGCGCAGGCCGACAGGCCCAGCACGGCGCATGTAATGGCCGCGAGGCTGACGCCCCGCAGATGATGTCCGATCATCGAAATCCCTCTCCCGCGAAGCGTCAGCCCCGACGCCGCTTGTGACCGGCATAGAAGGGCGTTCGGCCGCGACCGTCAAAAGGTTTCGGCGTTCGTCTTCTGGACGCCCGCAGCCGCGACGGCTAACGGCAGGCGCATGAACGCCGATGACCGTCCCGAGGACGAAAACCCGCATCTCGACCGCCCGCTGCGATCGTTCGGCCGCATCAAGGCCCGCCCCATCAAGCCCCGCCAGGCGGCGCTGATGGAGACCCTGCTGCCCGCGATCGCCGTGCCCGATCCCAAGGCCGGGCCGCTGGACCCCAAGACGATGATGCCCGAGGCGACCGAGGTCTGGCTGGAGATCGGCTTCGGCGGCGGCGAGCATATGGCCGCCCAGGCGGCGACGCGGCCCGACGCCTTGGTCATCGGCTGCGAGCCCTTCCTGAACGGCGTCGCCTCGGCCCTGCGTCACGTGGAAGAGGGCGGACTGAAGAACGTCCGCATCCATGCCGACGACGCGCGCGACCTGGTCGACGCCCTTCCGGACGCCTCGGTTGACCGGGTGCTGATCCTGTTCCCCGACCCCTGGCACAAGGCGCGCCACAATAAGCGCCGCCTGCTGCAGGACGAGACGGCCCAGGCCTTCGCGCGCATCCTGAAGCCCGGCGGGACCCTGCGCTTCGTCACCGATTGGCTGGACTACGCCGAATGGGCGCTGGAGCGGCTGAACCGCACGCCGGGACTGGAGCGGATCGGCTCCGCGGATCAGGACTGGTTCGTCCCGCCTGCCGATCACGTCGTGACGCGCTACGAAGAAAAGAAGCTTGGCGACACGACCCCGGTCTTCCTTGAATATCGGCGCGTCGATTAGCAGCTAAGGGGTCGTTCCAACCGGACCTGACCTCCATGGCCTTTTCGATCTACGACGCCTCGGCGCCCGTCTTCGTGCGTACGCTGAACAATCTGTCGGCCTTGCTCGACAAGGCGCTTGCCCAGGGGTTCGATGAGGCGGCCCTGATGGAGACGCGTCTCGCCCCGGACATGAACCCGTTCCCAGCCCAGGTACGCACGGCGGCGTTTTCGGCGCGGGCCTGCGTCGCCCGGTTGGCCGGACAGGACTGGCCCAAGACCGACGATACCGAAGCGTCGTTCGCCGAGCTGAAGGCCACCATCGCCCTGTCCATCGCCTATATCGAAAGCGTGCCCCGCGACGCCTTCGAAGGCGCCGAGACGCGCGAAGTGGTGCTGCAATTCCCTGCGGGCAGCACGAGTTCAACGGCGTCGATTATCTGACCGGGTTTGCGCTACCGAACTTCTTTTTCCACGTCACCATGACCTACGCCCTGTTGCGCGCGGCGGGCGTCGAGATCGGCAAGCGCGACTATCTGGGGCCGCGCTGACGGCGGGTTTGATCGCGGGGGGCTGACAACCCCTTTCGGTTGGCCTATATGGCGCTCACATCGTTAGACCGGCGTCCAACGGCGTCGTTCCAAGCGGCGGCCCGGACGGACCGCCGCTTTTGTTTTGGATATTCGTCGCTTGCGCGCAAGAACCGCCCAGGATCGCCAACTGCTGGACCTGATCGACCCCATCGCGGAGTCGTTGGGCCTGGACGTCGTGCGCGTGCGCCTGATGACCGGCTCCAAACGTCAGCGCCTCCAGATCATGGCCGAGCGGCCGTCCGACCACGACATCTCGGTCGAACAATGCGCCAAGCTGAGCCGCGCGGTGTCGGAAGTGTTCGACGCCGCCGACCCCATCCCCGGCGAATATATGCTGGAGGTGTCGTCGCCGGGCATCGACCGGCCCTTGACCCGTCCCATCGACTTCGACCTGTTCGAGGGCGAGGAGGCGCGTCTGGAAACGGACCGGATGATCGAGGGCCGCAAGCGGTTCAAGGGCGTGCTGGCCGGCTATGAAGACGGCAACGTCCTGATCGACCTGGACGGCGAGGACGACACCGCCCTGATCCCCTTCGACTGGCTGAGCGACGCGAAGCTGGTCCTGACCGACGCCCTGATGAAACGGGGCGCCGCCATTCGCGCCGCACGCGGCGAACCCGAAGACGACGGCCTTCCCGAAGGGGAAGCCTCCGACCTGACAACCGACACCACGACCCCTTCTGAGGACAACGCCTGATGGCCGTCACCGGTATTTCCGCCAACCGCCTCGAACTGCTGCAGATCGCCGAGGCCGTCGCCCGCGAGAAGAACATCGAGCGCGAAATCGTCATCGAGGCGATCGAAGAAGCGATCCAGAAGGGCGCCAAGTCGCGCTACGGCGCGCATCACGACATCCGCGCCAAGATCGACCACAAGACCGGCGAGCTGTCGCTGACCCGTCACGTCACCATCGTCGAGGACGACTGGATGCCGGAAGACGAGCTGGAAGAGTTCAACGACAGCGCCATGGTGCGCCTGAAGGACGCCTCCAAGCGCGATCCGGAGGCGGTGGTCGGCAAGGAATACGTCGAGAACCTGCCGCCGTTCGAGTTCGGTCGGGTGCAAACCCAGATGGCTCGTCAGGTCGTGACCGGTAAGGTCCGCGAGGCCGAGCGCGCCAACCAGTACGAAGAGTTCAAGGATCGCGTCGGCGAGATCGTCAACGGTACGGTCAAGCGCGTGGAATACGGCAACACCATCGTCGACCTGGGCCGGGGCGAAGGCGTCATGCGCCGCGACCAGTCCATCCCGCGCGAAGTGTTCAACATCGGCGACCGCATCCGCACCTACATCTACGACGTCCGCCCCGAGGCCAAGGGCCCGCAGGTCATGCTGTCGCGCGCCCACCCCGGCTTCATGGCCAAGCTGTTCGCCCAGGAAGTGCCGGAAGTTTATGACGGCGTGATCGAGATCCGCGCCGCCGCCCGTGACTCCGGCTCGCGCGCCAAGATGGCCGTCCTGTCGAACGACAGCTCCATCGACCCCGTCGGCGCCTGCGTCGGTATGCGCGGCTCGCGCGTTCAGGCGGTCGTCGCCGAACTGCAGGGCGAGAAGATCGATATCATCCAGTGGAATCCGGACGAGCCGACCTTCATCGTCAACGCCCTGGCCCCGGCCGAAGTCTCCAAGGTCGTGCTGGATGAAGAAGCCGGCCGCGTCGAAGTGGTCGTGCCGGACGAGCAGCTGTCGCTGGCCATCGGCCGTCGCGGCCAGAACGTCCGCCTGGCCTCGCAACTGACCGGCTGGCAGATCGACATCATCACCGAGGCTCAGGACTCCGAGCGTCGTCAACGCGAGTTCGCCGAGCGTACCGGCCTGTTCCAGGAAGCCCTGGACGTCGACGAAGTCATCGCCCAGCTGCTGGTCACCGAAGGCTTCGCCACCGTCGAAGACCTGGCCTATGTCGATCCGTACGAAGTCTCCGAGATCGAAGGCTTCGACGAAGAGACCGCTGAAGAGCTTCAGGCCCGCGCCCGCGAATATCTGGACAAGAAGGCCGCCGAACTGGACGCCAAGCGCGTCGAACTGGGCGTCGAGGACGGCGTGCTTCAGGTGCCGGGCGTCACCCTGCCGATCGCCGTCGCCCTGGGCGAAGGCGGCGTGAAGACGGTCGAGGATCTGGCCGACCTGGCCACCGACGAAATCCGCGGCGGCTATGAAGTTAAGAACGGCGAGCGGGTGAAGGTCCCCGGCGTGCTGGAAAGCTTCAATCTGGCGCAAGAAGACGCCGAGCTGCTGATCCTGCAGGCGCGCGTGGCCGCCGGCTGGATCGACGCTTCGGAACTGCCGCAGCCCGAGCCGGAAGAGTACGAAGAAGAGGGCGACTACGCCGAGGGCGAATACGATCCGGACCAGGTGTTCGGCGATGCGCCTGCCGAAGACGACACGGCCGAGGGCGAAGAGTCCGACGCCGAACCGTCGAACGCGTGATGGGAGACCTGGCCACATATGAGCTTGCGCGACGCAACGATCGATAGGGAACGCCGGGACCTCGTCTCTCACGAGGTCATGGACGAATCTCGCCTGATCCGTTTCGTCGCCGGGCCCGATGGCCAGGTGGTCCCCGACCTGGGCAGGAAGCTGCCCGGACGCGGCCTGTGGGTCGAAGCCAGCCGCGCCTCGGTCGAGGCGGCGGTCAAGAAAAACGGCTTCACCCGCGCGGCCAAGACCAAATTGACCGCCCCGGCCGACCTGGCCGATGTCGTCGAACGGCTGCTGGCAAGGCGCTGTCTCGACCAGCTGGGTCTTGCCCGGCGCGAAGGCGTTCTTATATCCGGCTTCGAGAAAACCGCGGCGAGCCTGCGTGCGGGCAAGGCCGCCTGGGTGCTGGAAGCCGCCGATGGCTCGGCCGACGGGCGCGGAAAGATCCTCGCCCTGGCCCGTCATCAGACCGCCAAGATCTGCGGCGCGTTCACGGCGGACGATTTGAGTTTGGCCCTTGGGCTGGAAAATGCGATACACGCCGTCCTGCTTGCGGGCGGACGCGCCGATCGGTGGACCATCGAGGTCGAACGACTGGCTGGATTTCGGCCGCTTCGCCCCCCTCACTGGAACGTTTCCAGTGTCGAGGACGGATCGGCGGGAGCACCCCCTACAGGGGCGAGCTGAGGATTTTAGCGGCCGAGGGCCTGTCTCCAAGGGCGGAGACGGGCTCACGGTCGTTCATGGGTATTAGATGAGGACGGCGGGCCTTTCCGCCCCGAGTAAAGCGACCGGATGAGCGACGAAAACGACAAGACCAACCAAGGCCAGGGCAACACGGGCGGCACCCCGTCCCAGACGGGGCCGCGCGCTCCGCTGAGCCTGAAGCCGCGCGTTGTGGGATCGGTGCCGACCGGCACCGTGAAGCAGAGCTTCAGCCATGGCCGATCCAAGACGGTGGTGGTCGAGACCAAGCGCCGCGCCGGCGCCGGCGGGCCGCAACGTCCGCAGGGCTTCGATGTCGCACGTCCTCAACAGGCCGCGCAGGCGCCGCGTCCGCAAGGTCCGCGTCCGTCGCAACCCGCCGGCGGCGCCCTGTCGGCCGAGGAGCAGGAAGCCCGCCGTCGCGCCATCGCCCTGGCCACGCAAGCGAACGCCGCCAAGGCTGACGCCGCCGCCGCCGCCAAGGCCGCCGCAGACGCCGCCGCGCGCGAACAGGCCGCCGCCACCGAACGCGCCGCCCAGGCCGCTCGCGACGAGGCCGCCGCCGCCAAGGCCGCCGCAGAAGCTGCACGCGCCGAAGCCGCCAAGCTGACGGCGGCTGCGCCTGTCGCGCCGGCCAAGCCCGCACCCAAGCCGGCCGCGCCCGTGGCCGCCGCGCCTGCGCCTGTCGCGCCGACCCCGGCGCCCGCGACTCCGGCCCCGGCTGCGCCCGCCCGTCCGGCCGCTCCGGCCCGCCCGGTGGTCAACTTCGGCCAACGTGTGCCCAAGCCCGGCAATCCCCAACGCGCCGCGCCCGAGCGTCCGGCCTTCGGCGGCCGTTCGGCCCGCGAGCAGGCGATGGGCGGCGGCGATCGCGCCTATTCGGACCGCCCCCAGAGCGATCGCCCCCAAGGCGACCGTCCGCAGGGCGCCCGTTCGGGCCCCGGCGGTCAACGCCCGCAAGGCGCCAAGCCGGCCGAGCCCGTCCGCTATTCGGCCCTGAATCCGCGTCCGGCGCCGGGCGCCGCCCGTCCCGGCGGCGCGCGTACCGGCCCTGGCGGTCGTCCGACTCCGAACGCCCCGCCGGCCGAGGCCAATGTTCTGCGTCCCGCCCGAGCGCCCGGCGCCGGCTTCGGTCGTCCGGCCGGCCGTGACGACGATCGCGAGAAGCGTTTCTCCGACGCCGGCAAGGCCGTCAGCCGTACGCGTGGCGAGCCCAAGCGCCGCGAAGGCCGCATGACCATCCAGTCCGTGGTCGGCGACGGCGACGCCGCCGAGCGGATGCGCTCACTGGCCTCGGTCCGTCGTGCTCGTGAACGCGAGAAGGAAAAGCGCAAGGGCGGCTCGACCGATGCGCCCAACCGTCCGCGCGAAGTCGTCATTCCCGACGTCATCACAGTGCAAGAGCTGTCCAACCGGATGGCCGTTCGCGGCGTCGACATCATCAAGTTCCTAATGAAGCAGGGCCTGATGATGAAGATCAACGACGTGATCGATTCCGACACCGCCGAACTGGTGGCCGAAGAGTTCGGCATGGCCGTCAAGCGCGTCTCGGAATCCGACATCGAAACCGGCTTCCTGGGCGAGGCCGACGATGCGGACGCTTCCGACACCCGCGCGCCGGTCGTGGCCATCATGGGCCACGTCGACCACGGCAAGACCTCGCTGCTTGACGCCCTGCGCACGACCGACGTCGCAGGCGGCGAAGCCGGCGGCATCACCCAGCACATCGGCGCCTATCAGGTTCGCCTGCCGGACGACCAGAAGGTCACCTTCCTGGACACCCCGGGCCACGCCGCCTTCTCGGCCATGCGGGCGCGCGGCGCCAATGTGACCGACATCGTGGTTCTGGTCGTCGCCGCCGACGACGGCGTCATGCCGCAGACCATCGAAGCCATCCAACACGCCAAGGCGGCCAACGCGCCCCTGATCGTGGCGGTCAACAAGATGGATAAGCCCGGCGCGACGTCGCAGAAGGTCGTCAACGAGCTGCTGCAGTACGAAGTCATCGCCGAAAGCCTGGGCGGCGAGACCCAGATCATCGAGGTCTCGGCCAAGGAGCGGATGAACCTCGACGGCCTGCTGGAAGCCATCCTGATCCAGGCCGAGGTCATGGACCTGCGCGCCAACGCCGATCGCTCGGCTGAGGGCGTGGTCATCGAGGCCAAGCTGGACAAGGGTCGCGGCCCGGTCGGCACCGTGCTGGTCAAGCGCGGCACGCTGAAGCGCGGCGACATCGTCGTCGCCGGTGGATCGTGGGGCAAGGTTCGCGCCCTGCTGAACGAGCGCAACGAACAGCTGACCGAAGCCGGTCCGTCGGTCCCGGTCGAGATCCTCGGCCTGGACGAGGCGCCCTCGCCGGGCGACGTCTTCGCCGTGGTGGAATCCGAAGCCCGCGCCCGCGAGCTGACCGAATACCGTCAGCGGGTGAAGCGCGAGAAGGCCCAGGTTTCGGGCGGCTCGGTCTCGCTGGTCGACATGATGGCCAAGCTGGGCTCCAAGAAGGCCTCGGAACTGCCGGTCGTCATCAAGGCGGACGTGCAGGGCTCGGCCGAAGCCATCATGGGTTCGCTGGACAAGATGAGCACCGACGAGGTGCGCGCCCGCACGGTCTATTCCGGCGCCGGCGGCATCACCGAGAGCGACGTCAACCTGGCCAAGTCGGCCGGCGCGCCGATCCTCGGCTTCAACGTCCGCGCCTCGAAACAGGCGCGCGATCTGGCCGACCGCGAGGGCGTCGAGATCCGCTACTATTCGATCATCTACGACCTGCTGGACGACATCAAAGGCGTGCTGTCCGGCATGCTGGCGCCGCTGCAACGCGAAACCTTCCTGGGCAACGCTGCTGTCCTTCAGGTGTTCGACATCTCCAAGATCGGCAAGATCGCCGGTTGCCGGGTGTCGGAAGGCGTGGTCCGCAAGGGCGCGCGCGTCCGCATCATCCGCGACGACGTCGTGGTGCTGGAGCTGGGCACGCTCAACACGCTCAAGCGCTTCAAGGACGAGGTCAACGAGGTCACGGCCGGCCAGGAATGCGGCATGCAGTTCCAGGGCTTCCAGGACATCAAGGAAGGCGACTACATCGAGTGCTTCACGGTCGAAGAGATCAAGCGCACGCTGGACTAGCTCCTCGTCGCGAGCGCGAATAGACCGAGGCCCGGAACTCAGGTTCCGGGCCTTTTCTTTTGCGGCCCGGGGGCGATGCGTTCGAAGTGTTCGTTCGCGCTTCGTCAACGCCGCTGGCTGTGCATTCGCGAACGGCGGCCGTTCATCGCCGCAAGCGCGGTGGTGAAGGGCAGGGGACGACGGCACGGTCCCGATCATTGAGGGCCGGTCGTCGGTCCTCTCACCGACACAGGACACGCCGTCATGAAGACTGTCGCCGCCATCGCTCCCGTCCTCGCTCTCGCCGCCGCCCTTACCGTTGCGGCGCCGGCCGCGCCCGCCTTCGCCGCCGACCTGACCGTCGCCTTCCCGAGCGCGGCGCCCCAGGGCCAGATCATGGTCGCCGTTTTCAACAGCGAGGCCAACTATGGCGGCGAGGGCCAGCCGGCCCAGGTCGCCATGCTGGATGCCGCCGCCGGCCAGACTAGCGTCACCTTCGACGGGCTACCGGACGGCGACTATGCGGTGCGCGCCTTCCACGACCTGAACGGCGACGACAAGATGAACACCAATCCCTTCGGCATGCCGGTCGAGCCCTTCGCCTTCTCCAACAACGCCGTTGGCAATATGGGACCGGCGTCTTGGGAGCGCGCCAAGTTCGCGGCCGCCGGCGCGACGACCCAGTCGATCGATCTGAAGTAAGCGACGAAATCCGGAGCCGGATCATGACCCCTTCACGCCGTTCCTTCCTGATGGGCGCAGCCGCCCTCTCGGCCGCAGTCGCCACGCCCGAGATGGCGCGCGCCGCCGCCGCCCTGGACGCCGTCGCCGCGACGAAGGCCGACTGGGCGCTGGCGACTCAGGACGTCGAAGGCGACATTGCGCGCCAAACGATGCGCCTGGTCCACGGCCGGGCGCCGGCGGGGTTGCAGGGCGCGCTGTATCGCAACGGACCGGCCAAGTTCCGGCGGCCAGGCGGGTCGGCAACCCACTGGTTTGACGGCGACGGCATGATGCGCGCCTTCCGCATCCAGGACGGCCAGGCGACGCTGGAGGCGCGGTTCGCCGACACGCCCAAGCGCCGCACCGAAACGGAGCTGGACGCCGTGGTCACGCCGGGCTTCGGCACCAAGGGCGACGGCCGCGCCCGCATCGGCTCGAACGACGACGCCAACGCCGCCAACACCGCCGTCATGGTCGCTGGCGATCAGGTCTGGGCGCTCTGGGAAGGGGGATCGCCGCTGGCCCTGTCGGCGTCGGACCTATCGACGCAAGGCTTCGTCACCCTGCGCGACGACCTGAAAGGCATGCCGTTCCAGGCCCACCCGCGCTATGCGCCCGATGGGTCGATTTGGAATGTCGGCCTGGCCGGAAACCGCGCAGTGATCTGGCGTCTGAACCCCGACCGCAGCCTGAACGACGCCCAGATCGTGTCCCTGCCGCGCGCCAGCTATATGCACGACTTCACCGCCACCGACCGGCACGTGATCCTGGTGCTCCAGCCCTGGGTGTTCGCGACCCACACCATGCCGGTGACCGCAGGCCTGGCCTGGCGGCCGGAGATGGGGACGCAGGTTCTGGTGTTGGACAAGGACGACCTGTCGAAGCGCCGCCTTTATGAGTTGCCGGGCTTCTTCCACTTCCACCTGGGCGACGCCTGGGCCGAGCGCGACGGCACGATCCGCTTCGATGTCGCCGCCAGCGGCGATCCGCGCTTCGCGGTCGATGGCGCGCGGGTTCTGGTGGATGGGTATGGGGTCGTTCCGGGCGATCCGGCGAAACTGGCGCTGATCACCCTGCGACCTGATGGGCGCGCCGACATGACCTATAGCGATGTCGTGGGTGAATTCCCGAAAGCCGATCCCCGTCGTGCGGGGCTGAAGCGCAGCCTGACCGCCCATACCTCCGGCGAGACTCGCGGCCGTCCCCTGCCGACGGGACTGGCGGTCCACGACTGGGACAGCGGTCGCTCGCACGCCTTCGAGTTCGGCGTGCATCAGGTGGTCGAGGAGGCGGTCTTCGTGCCCAAGCCCGGCGCGGCGGCGGAACGCGACGCCTGGCTGGTCGGACCGTCGGTCAATCTGAAGGATGGGCGGACGGAACTGCATGTCTTCGACGTGGCGCGGATCGAGGACGGCCCGGTCGCGACCTGGCAGGCGGACGTGGCCCTGCCGGCCGGCTTCCACAGCGCGTGGGCGGGATAAGGCCGAACGGGCACAGCCTTTGCGGGCCTTCATGGTTCGAAAAGGCTGACGTGCCAAGGTGAAACCATGACCCCAGTCCAGACGCCCGCCGACCTTCGCCCCATCACCGCCCTGCGCTTCGGCGCGGCCATGTGGGTCGCCGTCTACAGCTTCTGGGAAAACCTTGCGGGCGCGGGTCAGTCGGGCCTGGTCGCCAAGGGCTATCTGGGTGTCGAGCTTTTCTTCGTCCTGTCCGGCTTCATCCTCAGCCACGTCTATCTGGCGGCGGCGGGCGAGAAGCGGTTCTCGTATCGCGGCTTCCTGTGGGCGCGGATCGCGCGCGTCTATCCGCTGCATATCGCCACCCTGATCGGCGTGGGGCTGCTGGCAGCCGCCGCCCTTTTCGCCGGTATGAGCGTGGACGCCAATGTGCTGAGTTGGGCGTCGCTGCCCGCCAACCTCTTCATGGTCCACGCCTGGGGGCTGGCGCCGGTCGCGGGCTGGAACCATCCATCCTGGTCCATCTCTGCGGAGTGGTTCGCCTATCTCTGCTTCCCGCTGTTCGCCTTCGTCTTCTGGCGTCTGCGTCACCGGCCGATCGCGGCGGTGGTCGGGGCTGCGGCCTTCCTCGTCATCCTCTATTTCGCGTTCGAGCAACTGGCCGGCTTCGCCTTGACCGAAGCGACGATCCGCTGGGGCGCGCTCAGGATCGTGCCGTGCTTCGCCTTGGGCTGCGCTCTCTATCTCGTTTATCGCCGCGCGCCGTTGAAGGCGCCGTGGCTGTGCGCCGCCGTCTCGTTCGGCCTGATGGTGCTCAGCGCCGCGCTCGGGCTATGGGACGGCGTCACGGTTCTGCTGGCCGGCGCCCTGATCCTGTCGCTGGCCTCGCTTCCCAACGAACGCGCCGGATGGCTGGCGTCAAAGCCGGCCGTCTACCTCGGCGAGATCAGCTATTCGGTCTATATGGTCTGCGTGCCGTGGAAGCTTCTGGCGGTCGGTTTGGCCGCCAAACTGTTCGACACGCCGGACAAACAGCTTCAAATTTTCGTGTGGTTGGCGATCCTGGCCATTCTGCCTGTTGTCGCCGCCGTCTCCTATCACCTCGTTGAACGCCCGGCGCGCAAGGCTCTGAGAGACATGGCCGACAAGCGCGCCAAGCGTCACGACAAGATTTCAGAAGGAAATATGAAGCACGGCGATATGCCGAAACAACTTGCGACAGGTCGTGATCCCGTGGCCTAAAGGGCGCTTCCAAAGGCGGGTCGGGATACCCCAAGCATGTCAAAACGGCTCAAAGCCGCCGCGGTTGCGGCGACCCTCGGTTTTTTTGCGCTGGGCGCCGTCCCCTCCACCGCAAAGGCTGATGAGCCCTATTGGCAGTGCGTGACCTTCGCGCGCATGTTCTCCGGCATCAACATCTTCGGCGACGCCTGGACCTGGTGGCGCCAAGCCGCCGCCAACTTCCGCACCGGCAAGGCCCCGGAAACCGGCTCGGTTCTCGTCTTCCGCCCCGAGGGCCGCATGAGCCGGGGCCACGTCGCCGTCGTCTCCGACATCCTGACCGACCGCGTCGTGCGCGTGACCCACGCCAACTGGGGCGGCAGCCGCGGCAAGGTCGAAGAAAACGTCACCGTCGTTGACGTCTCACCCTCCAACGACTGGTCGCAGGTCAAGGTCTGGTACAATCCGATCAACGACCTGGGCACGACGGTCTATCCGACCTACGGCTTCATCTACAAAGGCGCCCGCGACGCCTTCGACGCCGGCCGTCAGATCGCCGCCAACGTCTCGGCGCAAGGCCAGCACTAAGCTTGCACCGCTCGCCATCGCGGGCGATAGGCGGGCATGACCCAATCCAGCGACATCACCTACGCCGGCTATCTGGCGTTGGACGACCTGCTTTCGACCCAGCATCCGCTGTCGGACCAGCACGACGAGATGCTGTTCGTCGTCATCCATCAGACCAAGGAACTGTGGCTCAAGCAGATATTGCATGAGACGGCCCTGGCCCAGTCGATGGTGCGCGCCGGCGACCTGGTCCCGGCCTACAAGAGCCTGGCGCGTGTCTCCCGCATCCAGGCGGTGATGACCCATAGCTGGGACATTCTGTCGACGATGACGCCGTCGGACTATCTGCGGTTCCGAGGGTCGTTGGGGTCATCGTCCGGCTTCCAGAGCGACCAGTTCCGATGTTTCGAGGCCATGCTGGGCCTGAAGGACGCCAGCTTCCTGAAGTTCCACGAAGACCGTCCCAAAGCACTGGCCGCGCTTCAGGCCGCCATCGCTGCGCCCAGCCTTTACGATGACGCTCTGGCCCAACTGGCCAAGGCCGGTCTGCCGGTGCCCGCCGAAGTGCTGAACCGCGACGTGACCCAGCCCTATGCGCCGTCCGAAGCCGTCGAGGCGGCCTGGCTGGAGGTCTATCGCGACACGGAACGGTGGTGGGTCCTTTATCAGCTGGCCGAGAAGCTGGTCGATCTGGACGACGCCCTGCTGACCTGGCGGCACAAGCATGTCGTCACGGTCGAACGCATCATCGGTCGGCGTCGCGGCACGGGCGGAACGGAAGGCGCCGCCTATCTGGCCTCGACCCTGACCAAGCGCTGCTTCCCCGAGCTGTGGTCGCTTCGCACCAAACTTTGATGTCGCAGGCGGCAACCTTCGCCGCGCCGGACCATTTCGCCGTTTGACCGCAACAGCGGAAGGAATGGACGAGATGAGCAACCCCAACGCCCACGACATCAAGGTTCTGAACGGCCTGATCGAAACGACGCTGGACAGCGCGGACGGCTATCGCGAAGCCGCCGAACAGACGCAAGACCCGCACTACCGCACCCTGTTCGAGCGCCGCAGCAGCGAACGCCAGCAGGTCGTCGACGACCTGTCGGCCGCCGTGCGCGGTCTGGGCGGCGATCCCGAGTCCGATGGATCGATCCTGGCCAAGGCCCACCGCGCTTTCCTGGATGTGAAACACGCTTTGCTGCGCAACGACGATTCCGTCGTCGGTTCGATCAACTCGGGCGAAGGGTTCATCGCCAACAAATATGAAAAGGCGCTGGAAGACACCGGCATTTCCGCCACCACGCGCGAGACGATCCGGCGGGCCTATGCGGCGGTCAAGACCGAGCATGAGCAGATGGAAGCCCTGAAACACAGCCTGGAAGGCCAGCGCGACGCGGCCAACCCCTTGTTCCCGCAGTAATTCCGGACTGACGGATTTGAAAAAGGCCCCGGCGTTTCCACCGGGGCCTTCGTCATTTGATCGTGTAGCCTGAAACTAGGCTTCTTCGGTCTTGGCGGCCGAACCGGTTTCCGGAACGACGACGCCCTTGGCGGGACGGACCGTCTGGCGCTCGGCGATACGGGCCGACTTGCCGCGACGATCACGCAGGTAATAGAGCTTGGCGCGACGCACGACGCCGCGGCGCTTCACTTCGATCGACTCAATGTTTGGCGACAGGATGGGGAAGCGGCGCTCGACGCCTTCGCCGAACGAGATCTTGCGGACCGTGAAGGTTTCGCTGATGCCGCCGCCGTCACGGGCGATGCAGACGCCTTCGAAGGCCTGAACACGTTCGCGCTCGCCTTCCTTGATCTTCACGTTGACGCGCAGGGTGTCGCCGGGCTGGAATTCCGGGATTTTGCGTTCGCCCAGGACGCGGGCTTTTTCTTCGGCGTCCAGCTGTTGAACGATGTTCATGTCATTTCTCCTCGGGCTTTGCGCCCTTTAGCTGTGAGTTGGCGAGATGCGCCTGCCAGAGGTCCGGCCGCCGCTCCCGCGTAGTCGTCGCCCGCTGCGCCTCGCGCCATCCCGCGATCCTCTTGTGATCGCCCGACAGCAGCACCTCGGGTATCTCAAGCCCCTCAAACGTCCGCGGTCGCGTGTACTGCGGGTGTTCCAAGAGCCCGTCCTCGAAGCTTTCGGACGACAGGCTGTCGCCTGAGCCGAGCACGCCGGGGATCAGTCTTACGCACGCCTCGATCGCGACCATCGCCGCCGCCTCGCCGCCGGCGAGAACCGCGTCTCCGACCGAGACCTCCTCGAACCCGCGTGCGTCCAGCACCCGCTGATCCACCCCCTCGAAACGGCCGCACAGCACGACGATCCCGTCGGCTTTCGCCCATTCCTTGACGCGCGCCTGGGTCAGGGGTCGACCCCTGGCGCTCATGTACAAAAGCGGCCGTTTCGGTCCCGGCAGGCTATCCACCGCCCGAGCCACAACGTCCGCCTTCAGCACAGCTCCCGGGCCGCCACCCGCAGGGGTGTCGTCCAGGAAGCCGCGCGTATCTGTGGAAAAGGCGCGAATGTCAACCGTTTCCAGGCTCCACAAGCCCTTCTCCCGCCAGGCCGTGCCAATCAGCGACACGCCGAGCGGGCCCGGAAAGGCCTCGGGAAACATGGTCAGGACGGTCGCGGTAAAGGGCATGGCGCGCGCCCTTTACCGCTCCGTGACCGGAAAGGCGAGCCGAGTCAGGTCGTCGGCGCCCCGCCGCCCGCCGCGATCCAGCTGTCCACCTGGTCCTCCAGCACGTCCAGCGGCACGGAGCCGGAACCCAGGACCACGGCGTGGAAGTCCTTTATGTCGAACCGATCGCCCAACGCCGTCCTGGCCCGGTCGCGCAGTTCCTCGATCTTCAGCTCGCCGATCTTGTAGCTGGTTGCCTGGCCGGGGTTTGTGATGTAGCGCTCGACCTCCTTTTCGATGTCGCGCTCGGACAGCAGGGAGTTCTGGCGGAAATAGTCCATCGCCTGTTCGCGGCTCCAGCGCTTGGCGTGCAGACCGGTGTCGGTCACCAGACGCACCGCGCGCCACAGCTCGGTCGAGAGCCGGCCGAAGTCGGAATAGGGGTCCTGATAGAAGCCCATCTCCTTGCCCAACTGTTCGGCGTACAGCCCCCACCCTTCCGCATAGGCGCCGTAGCCGCCGAACCGGCGGAAGCGCGGCAGGCCCTCGATCTCCTGCGCATAGGCGATCTGGAAATGGTGGCCCGGCGCGCCCTCGTGATAGCTGATGCCCTCGATCTGGGGCTTCAGCACCTGGGTCATGTCCGACAGATTGACGTAGTAGATGCCCGGCCGCGAGCCGTCTGGCGCGGGCGAGTTATAGAAGGCGATCGAGGCCGTCGCCTCGCGGAACGACTCCACCGCCCGCACCTCCAAGGCCGCCTTGGGCAGGGTCGAGAACCACTGCGGCGCCGCCGCCATCACCTGGGCGATGAAGCCGCGGGCGTCGGTCAGATAATGCTCCTTGCCCTCGGGCGTATTCGGATACTGGAACCGTGGATCCGTCTTCAGGAAGGTGAAGAACGCCTGCAGCGAGCCGGTGAAGCCGACCTGGGTCTTGATGGTCTCCATCTCGGCCTGGATTCGGGCGACCTCGGCCAGACCGATCTGATGGATCTGGTCGGCGGTCAGGTCGGTGGTGGTCGAGAGCTGGAGCCGGGCGTTGTAATAGGCCTCGCCCTGCGGCAGTCGCCACACGCCCGCATCGCTGTCAGCCTTGGGCTGCACCTCGGCCAGGGCCGTCAGAACGGTCTCGAACCCGGCCTTGTAGGGACCGGTCAGGGCGGCGCGGGCTTCCGACAGCAGCCGGTCCTTCGTCGCCTGATCCGTCTCCAGCGCCGCAACCTTCTTGGTGAAGTCGGCCCAGACCGGATTGTCCGCGCCATCGTCGAACGGCGCGCCGGTGATGACGTTTCGGGTGTTGGCGATGGACGGCGCGAAGACGAAGCGCGGCGAGACGACGCCCGCCGCCGCGCGCTGACGCAGTTCGTCGGCCACCTGATCCATCTGCGTCTCGGCGGCCTTGATCCGCGCGACATAGGCCTCGGCGTCGGCCACGCTGGAGACCCGGTGGTTGTTGATCAGAAAGACCGGCAGGCTGGTGGTCGGATTGCCGTTGGCGGCGAACTGAAAGCCCCAGTCGCGCCACTGGTTCGACAGTCGCGCCTGCTGGACGCCATATTCGAACATCCGCCACGACAGCGCCGCCTGCGGCCCCAGCTTCTGCGGATCGAACTGGGCCTTCATCTGCGCCAGCTGCGCCTCCTGAAGCGCCAGGGCGCGGTCGGCGGCGGCGTCCGACACATCGTCCAGCTTGTCGTAGTCGGTCTTGATGCCCAGAGACGTCATCTGCTGCGGGCTCAGCGCGATCCGCGCCTGGAAGGCCTGCTCAAAGAAGGCGTTCAGCCGCGCGTCCTCGCTTTCGGCCGCGGCTGTCTGTGCGGGAGCGGAGGTTTGCGCCAGCGCGGGCGCGGCGGACAGCACCGCCATCATGGCGGCGGACGAAATCAGAAGACGACGCATGAACAACCCCTCGTGAAACAGGGGCGCACCTTCGGGGCCGCGTGCGCGCGGCGCAAGGGATCAATGCCCCCGCCGTTGCGGCGATCGGACACGTCGAAAGCAAAATTTTCGATACGGCGTCGCTTGATGCAACCCAAGCCCAGGGTCGGCGTTTCGACGAAACTTGACCATACCAACAAGGGTTCAAACCATGCGCAAGATCATCACCCTGTCCATCGTCGCCGCCGCTCTGGCCGTGTCGGCCTGCAACACCATCGCCGGCGCCGGCCGCGATGTCTCGGCCGCCGGTTCGGCCGTCACGCAAGGCGCCAACGACGCCAAGAACTAAGGCTTTCGCAAAAGCCGATGTTGGAAAGGCCCGTCGGATCCCGGCGGGCCTTTCTCGTATCCGTCGCATCACAGTGTTACGTTGCGTCATCATTCGGGAGACGGCGATGGGCTTTCTGGACAGTGTAGTGAAGGGTCTCGGCGACGACGCCGCAGGCGGTCTGAGCGATCTGCTCAAGGGTCAGGGCGGCGTCGGCGGACTGGCCGAGAAGTTCGGTCAGGCGGGCCTGGGCGATGTCATCGGCTCCTGGGTCGGCACGGGGCCGAACGCCAATATCTCGCCTGAGCAGATCACGGCCGTCCTCGGCCACGGCCCCATCGCCGACATCGCCGCCAAGATGGGCGTGACCCCCGAACAGGCCGGCGAGACCCTGGCCGGTCTTCTGCCCGAAGCCATCGACCGCCTGACCCCCGGCGGTCAGATCGACGGCGCCGACGACCTGCTTGGCAAACTGCCGGGCGGCCTGGGCAACATGATCGGCGGCTTCCTGAAGCGCTGAAGCCTCAGGACGGCTGGCCCTCGGTCGCCGCGATCGCGGCCTCTTCTTCCATCGCGGCCTTCTGGCGCGCCTGCAAGGCGGTTTGCCTGGAAGCCACCACGAACGCCAGAACGATGGCGAACACGCCGATGATCGTCGAATAGAGGAAGAAAACGACGTAGCCCGCGCCGAGCGCCGCCGGCGTCACGCCGCTGGTCGCCGCTCCCGCCGCCAGCGACCCTTCGGGCAATCGCGCGAACAGCGGCCGCAAACCGGCGAACGGTCCTGTCCCCTCCGCAGCCCGCGCCGACGCCTCGACGATCCGGCCAGACTGCGACGCGATCAGCTTGCCCGGGAGCGCATAGAGCGAACTGAACAGGGCGTATTGCGTCGCGGTGAAGCCAATCGACGTCAGGCTGGACATATAGGCGATCAGGGCGGTCCCTGCGTATCCCGTGGCGACATTGTCCACCCCGATGGCGACGGTCAGGGCCGGGATGCTGGGGCCTTGGGTCGCCAGCCAGGCGAAGACCAGGTTCGACACCGGGCTCATGAAGGCGCCGATCACCATGGTGCGGATCAGGCCCAGCTTAGCCACCGACCAGCCGCCGACGAAGACGCCCAGGGTGGTCATGACCACGCCAAACACCTTTCGCACCTCGGCCAGTTCCGTCTTGGAGAACCCAAGATCCAGATAGAAGGGGTTCATGATGTTCAGCACGAAATCGGCCAGGCGATAGACGCAGATCAGCGCCAGGATCAGCGTGGCGACCCCCGCGAACCGCTTGTAAAAGTCCACCACGGGTTCGCCGAACGACCCTGCCAGATAGGCGCCAGGTCGGGTCTTCACGCCAGGCACGGGCCAACACGCCAGCACCATCACCGCCAGGCCAAGGAAGACTAGGCCAACCTGCAGATAGACGCCCTCGGGCTTGGCCGAGAGGGCCGACGCCACCGCCGCCTTGCCTTCCGCGCCCAGGCCGAACAGTCCAAACATCGCATTCAGCGGGCCCGACTGGCCGGTCAGGCCTGACCCCAGCACCATCGCCGCCACACCGATGACGGCCAGGCGCACGATCCATTCGATCACCTCGAAGCCAGGGCGAGACGGCACGTCACCGACCGGGATGGCGCGGATGGAATGGGCCTTTTCACGCGGGGCGAACAGAACGCCGGCGATGCCAAAGCCCATCAGAGCGGCCATCACGGCGTAGGACAGGTTCCAGTTATAAAGATCAGCCAAGACCAGCGGCACGGCGCCCGCGACGATCATGGCGACCCGGTAGCCCATCTGATAAGCGGCGGCCATGGCGCCATGCCGGCTGTCGTCGGCGGCCTCGATCCTCCAGGCGTCGATGACGATGTCCTGCGTCGCCCCGAAGAAGCCGACCAGGGCGGCGAATCCAGCCACCGCGATCAGGGCGTTGGCGGGGTTCAGCGTCGAGATCGACCACAGGCCGAACACGATCACGGCCTGCGTCACCAGCATCCAGGCGCGGCGATGACCCAACAGCCGCGTCAGTCCAGGCACGGACGTCCGGTCGATCAGCGGCGCCCAGACGAACTTCAGCGAATAGGACAGGGTGGCCAAGGCGAAGAAGCCGATCACTTCCAGCGTCTGGCCGCTCTCGCGAAGCCAGGCGGACAGGGTGTCGAAGATCAGCAGGTTCGGCAGGCCCGCCGAAAAGCCCAGCAGCAGCATGATGAAGACACGCCGCTCGCCATAGACGGCGAGGCCGCCGAAACGGCCGGCGGGCTTGCCGTTCGCGGGGGGATGGGCTTGGTCGGTCATGCACGGCTCCGGCGCGGCGGCCGGAAACGCGGGCGCCTGTAACTCAGCCGACCTTGGCGCGGATGTCGCGCTTCGTCCAGCGGGCGAGCGCGGCGCGCAGGGCCTCGGCGTCCAGCGGCTTGACGATATGGTCGTCCATGCCGGCCTCCAGACAGGCGCGGCGGTCCTCGGCGAAGGCGTTGGCTGTCAAGGCCAGGATCGGCGTCGTGTCGCCCGCCGCGCGGATGGCGCAGGCGGCGGCGGGGCCGTCCATGCCGGGCATCCGCATGTCCATGAAGACAACGTCGTAGCGCGCGCGTTTCAGCGCTGCGACGGCTTCGTCGCCGGTGGCGGCCGTCTCGACGGTGCAGCCCTCGCGGCGCAACAGGGTGCGGGCCAGAAGCGCGCCGACGGGATTGTCCTCGGCCAGCAGGACGCGGATGCCGGCGAACTGCACGGGGGCGACGCGGTCGTCTTCGATCGGGGCGGCGCAGTGGGCGCTGGCCTTGTCGGGCGCCTCCGCGCCGATGGCGGCCAGGACGCGCTCGGCCAGGGACGCGCGACGCAAGGGCTTGATCAGATAACCGTGGAAACCGACGGCGCGATAGCGGGCGATCAGATCGCGCTCGGCCGGTTTCAGCAGGATGATGCCGCGACCGCTCGAAGGCAGGGCCGCCAGCGCGCCCGACGGCGCGTCGGCGTGATCGACCAGGGTCACCGGGGCCGCATCCGCCACGACGCCGCCCGAGGCCTCGATCTGGGCGCGCGCCGCCGAAAGGACAAACGGATTGACGGCGCGCACCGCGACCGTCTGGCCGCGCAACGGCTTGTCGCGCGCCACCGCGACGGCGGCAAAGGCGGCCTCGAAGCGAAAGCGGGCGCCCCCGCCGGTTGCGGCGCCGTCGGGGCGGCTTTCGACCTTCACCGAGCCGTCCATGGCGGCGGCCAGCTTTCGCACGACCGCCAGACCCAGGCCGGCCCCATCCTGACGGACCGCGTCGGAACTGTCAGCGTGGCCGAATTCCTCGAAGATCCGTGTACGCGCCTCGGGCGCGACGCCGGGGCCGGTGTCGTCGACCAGGAAGGCCAGTCGCGGGCGCGCCGCGCTGCCGCCGACGCGCTCGACCGAAATGCGCACGCCGCCGGTTTCGGTGAACTTCACGGCGTTGCCCGCTAGGTTGAAAAGCACCTGACGCAGCCGGCCTTCGTCCGCCAGCACGTCGGGCGCGTCGGCGGCGACCGACCAGACGATCTCCAGCCCCTTGTCGTGGGCGCGCGGGCTCAGCAACTCGGCGACGCCCCGCACCAGACCTTCCAGATCGACGGGCGCCAGGTCGAACTCCAGCGCCCCGGCCTCCAGCCGCGCATAGTCCAGCAGGTCGTTGACCAGACCCAGCAGATGTTCGGCCGACTGACGCGCGTTCTCGGCATAGGCGCGCTGGGCGCCGTCCAGCCGGGTCCGCTGCAACAGGTTGATCATGCCGATGACGCCGTTCAGCGGCGTGCGCATCTCGTGGCTCATCAGCCGCAGGAACTGCTGGGCGGGGTCGACAGGCGCGCTCGTCCGCTCCTCAATCCGCTTCGTCGCCGTCCGTCGCGTCATGGCCGCCTCCCCAACGAGACGGAGCCTAAAGGTCGACGGTTAAGGATGTCTCCACCATGACGCGGGCGCGTCACGCGTGCAGGAAGGGCGTCTGCTCGTCGTCGTCCTCGCGCAGACCGAAGCCTTCATGGCGCTGCGCCACGCGGCGGTCGAAGTCGGCCTCGGCGCCGATGGTGGTGCGGCGGTAGATCAGGGCCTCGGCGATGTGGCGACGCAGAACGCCGGTGCTGCCATCCAGGTCGGCGATGGTGCGCGCCAGGCGCAGGGTGCGGGTCCAGCCGCGCGCGGTCAGGCCGCCGGCCTCGCCCGCCCGCATCAGCAGCATTCGGCCCGCCTCGTCCGGCGAGGCGAACCGATCCAACGTGGCGCCGGAGGCGCGGGCGTTCAGCCCTTGGGCGGCGTCCAGCCCGGCCTCGCGCACCCTGTCCTCCTGCATGGCGCGGGCGGTCGCGACGCGCGCCCGCGCCTCGGCAGTGCCCTCGGCGGGCGGGGGCAGGGCCATGTCGGCGGCGGTGACCGGCGGCGTCTCCACTGTCAGGTCGATCCGGTCGAACATCGGGCCGGACACGCGGTTCTGATAGTCGCGCTGGCAGCGCGGCGCCTTGCCGCACGCGCCGCGCCCGGCCCCGCCCATGCCGCAGCGGCACGGGTTCATCGCCGCAATGAGTTGGAACCGCGCGGGATAGCGGATGTGGGCGTTGGCGCGGGCGACCACGATCTCGCCGGTCTCCAGCGGCGCCCGCAGCGAGTCCAGGGCCTGGGCGCTGTGTTCCGGCAGTTCATCCAGGAACAGCACGCCATTGTGCGCCAGCGAGGCCTCGCCCGGCTTGGCGCGCAGGCCGCCGCCGGTCAGGGCCGCCATCGAAGCGGAATGGTGCGGGCTGCGGAACGGGCGGTCGCGGGTCAGGGCGCCGCGTTCGATCAGGCCGGCGACCGACCAGACCATCGAGGTCTCCAGCAACTCCTGCGAGGTCAGGGGGGGCAAGAGGCCCGGCAGCCGCTGTGCCATCATCGACTTGCCCGACCCCGGCGGGCCGATGAAGAGCAGGTTGTGGCCGCCGGCCGCCGCGATCTCCAGCGCGCGCTTGGCGCTTTCCTGACCCTTGACCTCGCGCAGGTCGGGCACAGCCTTGCCGTCCGCCAGCGGTCCGGGCTCGGGCGCGCGCAGAACCTGGGTTCCCTTGAAATGGTTGACCAGGCTGATCAGCGAGCGCGGTGCGAGGATGCGGGCGCCGCCGGCCCAGGCGGCCTCCGGTCCCGTCGCCTCGGGGCAGATCAGACCCAGGCCCATGGCGTCTGCGGCGACGGCGGCGGGCAGGGCGCCGCCGACCCGCGCGATTTGACCGTCCAGCCCCAGCTCGCCGATGGCGGCCCAGCCGTCGAGCGCATCGGGCGCGATCACCCCCATGGCCGCCATCAGAGCGAGGGCGATGGGCAGGTCGAAATGGCTGCCCTCCTTGGGCAGGTCCGCCGGCGCCAGGTTGGCGATGATCCGTTTGGCGGGCAGGGCCAGACCGATGCCGGCGAAGGCCCCACGCACCCGCTCCTTGCTTTCGGCCACCGCCTTGTCCGGCAGGCCTACGATGTTGAAGATGGTCGGCCCGTCATTGCCGATCAACTGAACCTCGACGTCCACGCGCCGGGCTTCCACTCCGTCAAAGGCGACCGTGACAACCCGCGCGACCATGTCGTTCTCCCACCTGAGCGAGAGAACGAACCATGAACTGAAATCTAATTCAAGTGGCGGTTACGCAACCTGTGCGGCGCGCTTGGCCTCGATGGCGTCCCACATCAGGGCCGTGGCGTCGATGCCGGTGAAGGCCTTCAACTGCTGGGCGCCTGTGGGGGAGGTGACGTTGATCTCGGTCAGATAGTCGCCGATCACGTCGATGCCGACGAAGATCAGGCCGCGTTCCCTCAGCGTCGGGCCGATGGCGGCGCAGATTTCCAGATCTCGCGGCGTCAGCTCGACCGGCATGGCCGTGCCGCCGACATGCAGGTTCGAGCGCACCGCGCCCGCCGCCGGGACACGGTTGATGGCGCCGACGGGCTCGCCGTCGATCAGCAGGATGCGCTTGTCGCCCTTGGACACGGCGGGAATGAACTTCTGGATCACCAGCGGATCGCGGCTGCCGGCGGCATGGATCTCGATCAGGGCGTCCAGGTTGGGATCGTCGGCGCGCAGCTTGATCACGCCCGAGCCGCCGTTGCCGTGCAGGGGCTTCAAAACCACCTCGCCATGCTTCTTGTGGAAGGCGTCCAGGGCGACGGGGTCGGCCGAGATCAGGGTCGGCGGTTGCAGGCCGGGGAAGGCGGTGACCATCAGCTTTTCGGGGGCCGAACGCACCTGGGCCGGGTCGTTGACCACCAGGGTCCGTGGATGCACCGTCTCCAGCAGATAGGTGGCGGTCACATAGGCCATATCGAACGGCGGATCCTGGCGCATCAGGATCACGTCCACGTCCTTGGCCAGATCCAGCTTTTCGCAGTCGCCGAAGTCGACATGGTTGCCGACCTCGCGCCGCACGGTGATCGGGCGGGCGCGGCAGAAGAGGCGGCCCTCTTCCAGCGCCAGAGTGCGGAAGTCATAGACCCACTGTTTGTGACCGCGCGCCTGCGCCGTCTCGGCCATCAGGAAAGTGGTGTCCCCGGCGATGTCGACGGCCTCGATCGGGTCCATCTGGATGGCGACTCTGAGGGTCATTGTTCTTGGGCCTATCGCGCGTTGCGCTACTTGAGGCCCGTTGGGCGCGCCGCGCTCCGGGCCAGTGAATGTTCGGTGTCGGTGCGGCGCTCAGTCGAGCTGACGCGCTTCCTCGGCCAGCATGATCGGCACGCCTTCGCGGATCGGATAGGCCAGTTTGGCGCCCGCCGAGATCAACTCGTTGGCGTCGCGGTCGTAGGTCAGTTTGCCCCGCGTGACCGGACAGACCAGCACTTCGAGCAGGCGGGGATCGACGGAGACAGGGGTGTTGAAGGCGTCACTCATGGCGGATTCCTGAAAGCGTGGCCGCTTATTGCATGGACGGCGCGGCGTCGTCACCGCCGTCGGCGGCGTCGATGCGCATCAGGGCGGTCAGGGCCTCGGCGCGGGGCATCAGGCCCATGGCCTCCAGCAGAGCCTGCTTCTCGGCGGGTTCGAACGGCAGGGCCATCGACAGGCTGTTGACCAAGGCCTCCATCGGCGCGGTCTCGGCCGTCTCCCAATCGATGTCCAGGAGCCGGTGGGCCATATAGGCGCGCAGGGCGTCGAGGAAGGCGTCCCTGTCGAAGTCCGGCTCCTCGGGCGGGGAGACCAGATCGTCCTCATAGGCCTCGAACGCTGCGCGAACCTGGCGGTAGGGGGTCTTGGACGGCATCTCGGCGGCGATGCGGAAACGCGACACGCCGGTCAGGGTGATCAGATAGCGCCCGTCGGAAGTCTCGGCGAAACTGGTGATCCGACCGGCGCAGCCGACCGGCGACAGGCCGGGCAGTGCCGGCGTGCCGCCCTTGGGCTGGACCAAGCCGATGATCCGGTCGCCGGCCATGGCGTCGTCCACCATGTTCAGATAGCGCGGCTCGAAGATGTTCAGCGGCAGCTGTCCGCGCGGCAGCAGGATGGTCCCGCCCAGCGGGAATACCGGGATCACCTGGGGCAGGTCGAGGGCACGGACATAGCCTTGAGGCATCTTTTCTCCTTGGCCTATCGCCCTTCGGGCGACTTGAGGCCGGTGGTTTCGCGCTTACGAAAACAGGATGGACGACAGGCGGCGACGGCCATCCTTGGACACGTCAGAGGTCAGGCCCGCCGCCTCGAAGATGACCAGCAACTGTTTGCGGGCCGCTTGATCGTTCCACTCGCGGTCGGCCTGGATGATGGCCAGCAGATTGTCGACCGCGCCCTTGAAGTCGCCGGCCGCGCTCTGGGCCTCGGCCAAGTCGAAACGCGCCTGATGATCGTTCGGATCGGCGGCGACCTTGGCCTCGAGTTCGGCCGAGGCGCCGGAAGGGGTTTTAGACACCAGGGCCAGCTGGGCGCGCACGCTCTGGACCGTCGGTTCCTTGGAGTCCTGCGGCGCCATGGCGATGGTCTGGGCCGCCTGTTCGGGGTCGCCACCCGCCAGATAGACCCGCGCCATGCCGGCGATGGCCGTTTCGTTCTCGGGCTCGATCGACAGGACGTGGGCGAAGGCCTGGGCCGCGCCGCCGAAGTCGTTCAGGCCCAGCGATTCCTCACCCAGCTCCAGCAGTTGCGCCGTCTCGGTCGAGCCCCCCTGACCGCCGGTCAGCTTGTCGATGAAGGCCTTGATCTGACTGTCGGGAATGGCGCCCTGGAAGCCATCGACCGGCTGGCCGTTGACGAAGGCGTAGACCGTCGGGATCGACTGCACCCGCAGCTGGCCCGCATAGGCCGGGTTGGCGTCCACATCGATCTTGACCATCTTCACCGCCCCCTTGGCGGCGCGCACGGCCTTCTCCAGCGCCGGTCCCAGCGTCCGGCACGGCCCGCACCAAGTGGCCCAAAAGTCGACGATGACCGGCTGATGTTTCGACGCCTCGATCACGTCGGTCATGAAGGAGGCGTCGGTGCCTTCCTTGATCAGGTCGCCGGCGGCGTCGGGGGTCAGGGTCGGGTCGAGCAGGGTCATGGGCGAGGTCCGCGCAGAGATCAGTCAGGTTCAACGGTTCAGATGGCGTCGGGATGCGTCGGCATCAAGCCGGGAAAAGGTCGCGCCGGGATTTCAGACGGCAGTCGTGAAAAACACCGTCTAATTCGTCTGAATTCTCCGCTGTGCGTCGTCATTTCGGCCGTGATCCTCGAGATGGGGCGGCGGCGCAGATCGTCAAGCGAGCGTTGGTAGTGTCTGTGAGGATAGAAAGTGGATATCGGGATGCTATTGTTTTCCGCAGGCAAAACCTTGAGGGCGTCGTGGCCAAAATCAGTCGGACTGCGGCGAGCAGACTAGGCTTAGGTCTGCTCGGAGTGCTCTGGCTCACGGGGTGCCAATCCGATGATCGTCGTACTTCTTTGATCGGTTACTGGTATGCTGTCGAGGTTGATGGCGAGCCAGCAATCGGGTCTCGTGTAGAGATGAGGTTGCCGGATTTGAACCCGGATACCATGAAAGCCTCGACGTATAGACTGTCCATCGGTTGTGAAGACTGGGGCCGCCTCGATCAGAGCCGCAGTGTTTTGATCAGCGACGCGCTCGATTCTTTTGGCAAGTCGCCGCAAGCGCAATGTGATCTGCGTGATCCGGCGCGTTTGGATGCGCTGCGACAGATGACGCACGAAGGGGTTTTTATCACAGTAGACCCGATGACACTTAAGGCAGTGCTTTCCACGAAATCGGGACGAACCGCTCGCTTCGATTTTATGGACATGACGCCTGTCGATTGAAGGCGGAAAAGGATCGAACCCCAAGCCATAAGTTCTACGACGAGGCTGAATTAGGAAGTCCAAATTCAGATTGAAAAGCGGTCTCTTAGTCAGACCATCGCTTCGAAATCTACCACGACCGGCTCCCGCTCCAGCAGCGCCAGCACTCGCCGGAAGGCCGACTGATCCAGAGCCGTCGTCGCGGTATTTGTCAGGGGGTGGAAGTTGACGATGTCGGCGTCCCAAAGGCGCTGGTCCAGCACGAAGGTCACGCGGCGGTCGATGTCGTTGATCAGGCCCAGCGCCGTGACCGAGCCGGGGCGGACGCCCAGCGTTTCCCACATCAGCGTCTCGGCGCCGAACGACAAGCGGCCTGAGCCCATGACGGCGGCGGCGCGTTTCAGGTCGATCACCGTGTCCTGGCGCGCCGAGATCAGCCACAGCCGGCCTTTGTGATCCTTGAGGAACAGGTTCTTGGTGTGGGCGCCGGGCAGGTCGGCCTTGAGGTCCAGCCCTTCCTCGACCCGAAAGACGGCCGGGTGTTCGTGGATGAGGTGATCCACGCCGTTCTCCTTCAGCCAGACGCTCAGGGTCTCGCGGTCGAAAGCGGGTGCGTCAGTCATGGTTGAGCCGTCGGGTTTCGGGCGTTAGGAAATGGTCATGGTCGATACCGTCAACACGCGCCCGCTGGAACTGGAATGCTATCCGATGACGGCCCGGCCGCCGGACCTGGTGCCCGGCCGCCAGTCGCGCAACTGGATGGACGCCTTCATCAGTCGCCACCCCTATCGCTGTCTGCCGCTGAACATGGCCAACACGACGGGGTGGGAGATCCTGTGCCCGTTCGGCTTCTCGGCCGAGTGGAACGGCGGTCCGCGCCAGGAAGACATCGTCATCACGCCGGATCGGCCCCAGCACGATCTGGCCCATTTCGTCACCTCGCACTTTTCGCGCGGCGTGCTGACCATGCATCCGCAATATCTGTTCCGCACGCCGCCCGGCTGGGGGATGATGTGTTCGGGTTCGCCCAACCATGTGAAGGACGGCATCCAGCCGCTGGTCGGCCTGATCGAGACGGACTGGCTGCCCTTCCCCTTCACGATGAACTGGATATTCACCCGGCCGGGGCGGATCACCTTCGAGAAGGGCGAACCCTTCTGCTTCATCAATCTGATCGAGCACAAGAAGGTCGAGCAGTTCCAGCCGATCATCCGCACCCTGGAATCCAACCCGGTGATGAAGGGTCAGTTCGAGGCCTGGAACCGCGCCCGCACCGACTTCAACCAGCGTCTGGCCGGCGGCGATCCGGATGCGGCCAAGGAGGCCTGGCAGCGCTACTATTTCAAGGGCGAGGTGCCGGAAGATCTGGGCACGGCGCCCGCGACCCACTCCAACAAGCGCCGGCTGAAGTCGCCGCGGGTGGGATGAAAGAACAAGCCCCTCTCCACGCCGTGGAGAGGGGCTTTCAGCATCAGGCCGCCGGGCGGGTGACCTGCGGGCCCAGGTTCTGGATCACTTCGCGGGCGTCGAAGGCGTTGGGGTCGTTGGCGGGTTTGGGGCCGCGACCCAGGACGATTTCGGCGTTGGCCTCGAAGCGGTCGACCTGACGGACGTCGAAGTCGTTGACGCCCCACGGGCCGTAACGGTCCCATGGGCTCCAGAAGCCGCTGCGGTAGTAGCGCCACGACGGACCCCAGTAGGGGCTGTAGAAGCGGTTATAGCCCGAATAGAACGGATCGGGCGTGCCGACGAAGCGGGTGTCGCGGTCGGTGGCGCGGTTGACGGTGGAGAACCAGTCGTAGCCGCTCTCAACCGTCAGTTCGGCCGAACGCAGCAGCAGCGACTGTTCGACCTGCTCGCGCGAGGTCAGCGAATTGCCCGAGAAGCTGACCCGGAAACGATTGTTCTCCAGGCGCTGCTCGGCATAGCCGCCACGCTGGCCGTTGAAGCCTGCGGGTTGATACGGGGTGGCGGTGGCGCAGGCCGCCAGGGCCAGACCGGCGGCGACGGTCACCGCCAGGGTCTTCAGGGGGAGGGTTTTCATGACATCAAACTCCTTGATCGCCCATTCGGGCGCTCTGACGGCTGAACGGAGCATGAACGAAGGCGTTCCCGACCACTGTATGACGAAGCGTCGCGGCGTCTAGAGCCTGATCGGCTGAGGAGGAATCGCTTCGCGATTCCGCTGATGCCGTGAATCAGGCTCCAGATTCATGCTGGAGCGAAATCTGAGCCGAGTTGGACTGCGTCCAACTCAACCGATTTCGCTCTAGAGCCTCATTACGATCAGAACGGCGGCGACCATCAGCAGCAGGCCGACGAAGACGCCGAAGCCCTTTCGAAAGCGTGGTTGCTGCATGCGTTGCGACAAGGCGGCGCCGGACAGGGCGTAGGTGCTCATGGACACCATATCCATGCCGATGGCCGCCATGGCGAACATCGCCATCTGCGGCGCGACCGGGCGGTTCACGTCGATGAAGGGCGGCAGGACGGCGGTGAAGAACAGGATGGCCTTGGGGTTGGCGATCTGGACGGCGAACCCGTCGATCAGGGCGCTGCGGCCCTTCTCGACGACGACCTCGTCGGGATCGGCGGCGGTGGCGAAGGCGCCGCGCAGCGCCTTGATCCCCAGCCACGCGACATAAAGCGCGCCCAGCACGGCGATGACCTTGAAGGCGGCGGGAAAGGCCTTGACCAGGGCGCCCAGACCCAGGGCCGCGGCGCCGAACCACACCAGGGTCGCGGCATTCATGCCCAGCACGCCGATCAGGGCGGAGGCGCGACCCTTTTCAACGCCGGTGGCGACAGCGAACAGATTGGCGGGGCCGGGCGTGATCGCCATCACCGCCATGACGCCGAGGAAGGTCGAATAGAGGTGCGGATCGACGGGCAGGGCAGGCATGCGGCGCGATGTCGCTGCTTAGTCGGGCGCGGTCAAGGCGCTCTGTCTCCTCCCCGCGTGACGGAGGAGTTCTTGGAGGCATCCTCGCGCCCGTGGGACGTCAAGAGCCCCTCCACCGCTGCGCGGTCCCCCTCCCCGCTGCGCAGGGAGGAGACGACTGACTTAAGTCGCCGGGCGCGCGGGCGGCGCCGGCGGTTCGGGCGCTTCCGGCGCCTCGGGCGCTTCGGGAACCTCGGCGGCCGCTTCGTCCTCGACGACGGCGTCGGCGGCCTGGTCCAGCGCGTATTGAGCGACCAGGCTGTAGGTCTCCATCTGCTCGGGCGTCGGATTGGTCCAGGCGCTGTTGCGGGCGATGCCTTCGGCGGTGACGACGCCCTTCTGCATCCCCTCTTCCATCGCCTGCTTGACCTCGGGGTCGTTCAGGGCGTCCGCGACAATGGCGTCGACGTCGATGTCCTTCAGGGCCTGGGCGGCCATTTCGGTGGCGTGTTTCGTGGTCTCGGCGGTGAAGGCGGCGACGTCGGGCGCATACTCCGACCACAGGGCGGCGATGCGACGACCGCGTTCGGCCTCGCTCAGGCTCTCGTCTTCGGAAATCGCCTCGGCGCGTTCGCCAAAGGTCTCCATGCGCGCTTCGAAGGCGTCGGCGGCGGCTTCCATGCGGGCTTCGGCGGCTTCAGCGGAAGCCGGAGCCGGCGTGGGCGCAGGCGCGGGGGTCTGCGCCAGGGCTGAGGAGAGGGGCGCGAGCGCCAGGGCGGCGGTCAGGCTGAGCAGGCGGATCATGGGACGGCTCCCGTTGAATGACCCGCGCAAACTCCGCTCTCAGCCGCCCCGTCTCAAGTGAAATCGCGGTAAGGCTTGGCTTACTGCGGTTGGGCGGGGGCTGCTCCGGCGGGCGCAGCGGCGACAGCTTCCTCAATCTTGGCACGGATCATCGCAGGGTAGGCTTTGATCTGCTGAGCGGCCGCGCCCATCTGGTCGGCGGGCGCGCCTTGGCTTACCACGAAGGCTAGGAACTCGTCTGCAAACGTGTCGGCGTCCGCCTGATTGCGCGCCTGGATCGCGTCGAGGTCAGTCTTGGCCTTGGCCTTGTCGGCCTGAGTTGCTGCCGCCTGCATTTCTTCGGCCATGGCTTCCATACGTTCGCCGAAGGCTTCTCCCTTCGCTTCGAAGGCGGCTTCCTCGGGGCTGTCCGCTTCTTGGGCGGGCGCCGGAGCGGCCTGCGGCGCAGGCGCAGGGGCGGCGGCCTGACCGGCGGCGAAGGCGGGGGTTGTCAGGGCCAGGACGGCGACGGCCGCGACGGAAGACAAAAGGCGCATCGGAAACTCCACGACGGGCCGCCTTGCGGCCCCGAACGAGGCTGCATCCCAGCCCCGGCCGCACCCTCCTACAGTCCGGTTAGATTTCAAAGACCCGATAAGGCTTGTCGCCCAGGGTCTTCAGCACCGGCAGGGCGACATTATAGACAGGCGTGCCCTTGGTGGTGCGTCCCTCCGGTCCGCCGCGATGGGCGTGGCCGTGCACAACCAGGCGAACATTGTCATAGCGGTCGATGGTCTCGGCCAGGCGCGACGACCCCAGGAAGGCGTGGATTTCGGGCGGCTCGCCCATCACCGTCTCGACCACGGGCGCATAGTGCAGCAGCACGACCGAGCGTTCGGTGCGCAGCATGCGGATTGAGTTCTCGATCAGATTGGCGTCCTCGACCGCCTCCTGCACGAAACGCTTGATCGAGGCCTCCCCGAACGAGGAGAGCATGTAGCGGCCGAAGCCGCCGACGAACCCCTTGCCGCCCGCAAAGCCGACTCCGTCGATCTCATAGGCCTCGCCGGTCAGCATCTTGACCCCGGCGTCGGTCAGCATCTTGGTGACGACCTCGGGCTGGCCGCACTCGTGCTCATGATTGCCCAGCACGCCGACCATCGGGATTTTGCAAAGCTTGAGATCCTCAAGCAGCCGCTCGACCTCGGGCGTCTTGCCGTAGTTGGTCAGGTCGCCGCACAGGCACAGGACATCGGCGTCGTCGGACACCCGCTCGAACAGGTCGCGATAGCGATGCTCTGTAGTCTCGCCGACATGAAGGTCGCCGACGGCGGCGACGCGCAAGGTTTTGTCAGGGCCAGGCTCCAGGCCGGGTTGGGTCGTCTGGGGATCGGGGACGGCGTCAGTCATGGCGGCTTACCTTTCAGTGGCCCAGGTTGACGGGGTCGTGGCGTTCCTCCAGCCCCTTGCCAACGACATCGCCAAAGCCCCATTCGGCGACGTCGGCGACATAGTCGCGCGGGCTGAACAGGCGGCCGCGACAGACCTTCACGCGCGGCGCCGGCAGATCGATCTGGGCCGTCAGTCGCTGGACCAACTCTTCCATCAGCCAGCGCGGAATCCGGTCGCGCTCGGTCGGATAGGCGAAGCGGAAGTTCAGCAGATGCGCGGCCAGCACCTCCCAATACAGGTCCATCTGGTCCAGCAGGCTCTTCCAGTCGATGGCGTCGGACTGTTTCAGGATGACGTGGTTCACGTCGGCCCCGTCATAGCGATAGCGGTCCTGAATGAAGACCTTGGACAGGATCAGGGCCGTGGGCGGGGTGATCTGCACCTGATGGCCATAGACGGTGATCCGGTCCTCGCTGAACCAGCTGTCGGACACGGCGATGGTGCCGTTGGACATGGCGAAGATGACGTCGAAGAAGTGTTTCTCATCCTTCCAGACCTTGGCGATCCAGCGCTCGTCCTCGACGTCGGTTCGGTAGCCGTGCTTCTGGAAGAAGGCCAGGATGCGGGGGTAGTCGCCAGGCTTGCAGAAGACGTCCAAATCCTTGGTCGGACGCCGGATGCCGGTGTAGGCCGTGACCGCATAGGTGCCCGACAACAGGAAGGGAATGCTGCTCTCTTTGAGCAGGCGCAGGCTCTCTTCATAGAAGGCCAGGGCGTCCGCCGGCGGCTCGAAGGTCGGTTCGGCGATCACGTCTGACATCGGCTGGGGCCCTTCGCTGGCAAGGGCGAGTAAACGGCGACGCTGAACGGCGGTTCCGCAATTCTACCTAGCTGGGCCGCTACGGGATCCTTAACCCCTGCGTGTCACCGTTCCGTCATGGGACTGAAGTGGGTGAACGCAGAAGGCGGGCGCTGGCGGTTTTTCCGTCACGAGGCCGGCCGCGCGGCTGGGCCGTCGCCCTACGCCTATGCGGCCTTGTTCGCCCTGTGCCTGTCGGTCGCCCAGTGGAGCATGCATGCGTTCGGCGCCACGGTTCTGTGGCCGGCCAATGCGGTGCTTCTGGCCGCTGTCCTTCAGCTTCATCGTCGCCAGGCCATCGGCGTCATGCTCGCCTGCGCCGCGATCAACCTGGCCAGCAACATCGTGCGCGGCGACCCCGGCGTAATGATGTTCACCAATGTCGCCCTGAACCTGACGCAGGTCTGCATCGCCGCCGTGCTGGCGCGCCGTTTTTGCGGGGCCGCGCTGGATATGCGCCGGCCTTGGCGTCTGTTCCGTTTCGCCGTCTTTGCCGCCGTACCGGCGGTTTTGATCAGCACTCTGCTGGCGGGCGCGGTCGCGGTGCTGATGAGCTGGAAGGTGCCGGGCACGCTGGCGTTCCGGATGCACCACCTGTTCGACATGGAGCTGCTGGCGATGATGATCGTCACGCCGTCCCTGTTGCTGCTGGCGCGCAACCATCGTTTCAGGGACGACGCCCAAGCCACGATGACGGAGGCGGCCGCCCTGCTGGTTCTGGTCGGCGGCGTCACGCTGTGGGTGTTTACCCAGTCGTCGGCGCCGGTGATGTTCGCGGTGCTTCCGCCGCTGGTTCTTCTGGCCTTCCGGCTCGGTCCGCCGACCACCGCCTGCGCGGTGGTGCTGGTCGCGGCCATCGGCGGCGCCGCCACGCTGGCCGGGCATGGGCCGGTCGTGCTGACCCGCCTGCCGCCCGATCCGGTTCTCGCCGCCCTGCCTGAGGTGATGCGCCAGATGAACGTGTTTCATCTGTTCCTGCTGTGCGTCGTCGGGTCTGTCCTGCCCATCACCACCCTGTCGACCGAGCGTCGGCGTCTGACGGCGCGTCTGCGGACGCGCACGGCGGCGGCGCTGGACGCCCTGGCCCGGGCCAAGCGCGCCGATGAGGCGAAGTCGCGCTTCCTGGCCTTGATGAGCCACGAGATGCGCACGCCCCTGACCGGGGTCACCGGCTATGCCGACCTGTTGTCGCGCTCCACCAGTCTGGACGCCGAGGGCCATCGGCAGGTCAATGCGGTGCGCCAGTGCGGCGAATCCATGCTGCGTCTGGTCGAGGACTTGCTGGAGATTTCGCGCGGAGGCGACGAGGTCGTGCTGAAGCCCGCCGATCTGCGCGCCTTGATCCAGGACGCCGTGGCGCCGGCGCGCGAGTGGGCCGAGATCCGCGGCCTGACGTTCGACCTGCACATTGCGCCGGAGGCCGAGGGCTGGGTGCTGACCGACATGCGGCGGCTTCGCCAGATTCTGCATCATCTGACTCTGAACGCCTCGAAATTCACCTCGCACGGGGGCGTGGGCGTCATGGTCGATCGGACCGATGACCGGCTGCGGATCGCCGTGTCGGACACCGGCTGCGGCATGGACGCCGAGACCCTGGCGGGCGTGTTCCGCCTGTTCGAACAGGCGGACGCCTCCACCAGCCGCGCGCATGAGGGGGCGGGCGTCGGTCTGGCCCTGGCCAAGAGCCACGCCGAGCGGCTGAACGGCACCATCGCCGTCGACAGCGTCCAGTGGCAGGGCTCGACCTTCACCCTGGAGATCGAGGCGCCGGTCGTGGCACCGGTGGAGACGGAGAGCGGCGCGCCGCTGGACAGCCGTCGCATGAAGGTTCTGATCGTCGACGACCACCCTGCCAATCGCGATCTGCTGCGCATCATGCTGCAGGCCGCCGACTGCGACACCGCCGAGGCCTGCGATGGGCGCGAAGCGGTGAACGCCGTCTCGGCCGAGGCTTTCGACCTGATCCTGATGGATGTGCGCATGCCGGTGATGGATGGCTTGGCCGCCACCCGTGCGATTCGCGCCCTGGCCGATCCCGCCAGCCAGACGCCGATCCTGGCGGTCACCGCCGAGGCCATGCCCGAAGACGCCGCACGGTGCCTGTCCGCCGGCATGGACGGTCATCTGGCCAAACCGGTGACCCAGGCCAAGCTTTATGCCGCCATCGACGAGACGCTGAGCGCCGCTGCGTCGCGACTGGACGCCCAAGCCGCCTGAGCCGTCGGGCGCGGCTTCATCCCCAGGCCCGTCCCCAGGAATGTGCGGCACGGACACAACATCTAGCGGTCGAGATAAATTGTGATCGCAACATAGACCTATTTTGACTTGGCGCCGACGCCTTCAAATCGCATGGTGAATGCGTCTTTAGAATCGCCCTCAGGTCCAGTTCGATGAACGCCATCACTCCGATCATCCTCCCCGAGCGCGCCGGTCTTCTGACCCCGTCGGCCGCCTACAAGCCGTTCCGCTATCCGTGGGCGTTCGACATGTGGAAAAAGCAGCAGCAGGTCCACTGGATGCCCGAAGAGGTGCCGCTGGGCGAGGACGTCAAGGACTGGGCCTCGACCCTGAATGACAACGAACGCAATCTGCTGACCCAGATCTTCCGCTTCTTCACCCAGGCGGACATCGAGGTTCAGGACAACTACATGGAACGCTACGGTCGGGTCTTCAAACCGACCGAGGTGAAGATGATGCTGGCCGCCTTCGGCAATATGGAGACGATCCATATCGCGGCCTACGCCCTGCTGCTCGAGACGATCGGCATGCCCGAGAGCGAGTTTGGCGCCTTCATGGAATACGAGGCCATGCGGGACAAGCACGACTACATGGGCCAGTTCGGGGTCGATTCAGACGCCGACATCTGCCGGACCCTGGCCATGTTCGGCGGCTTCTCGGAAGGCGTTCAGCTGTTCGCGTCCTTCGCCATGCTGATGAACTTCCCGCGCCAGAACAAGATGAAGGGCATGGGCCAGATCGTGTCCTGGTCGGTGCGCGACGAGAGCCTGCACTGCGAAGGCATCATCAAGCTGTACCACGCCTTCAACAAGGAGACGGGCGCTGTCACCAAGTCGGTCGCGGACGACATCGTCGACTGCTGCAAGACGGTGGTGAATATGGAGGACAAGTTCATCGACCTGGCCTTCGAGATGGGCTCGGTCCAGGGCATGACGCCGGACGACATCAAACAATACATCCGCTTCATCGCCGACTGGCGCCTGCGTCAGCTGAAGCTGCCGGAAGTCTATGGGGTGACGGAAAACCCGCTGCCCTGGCTGCAGTCGCTGCTCAGCGGCGTCGAACACGCCAACTTCTTCGAGGCCCGCGCCACCGAATATTCCAAGGCGGCGACGCAAGGAAACTGGCACGGCGCCGACGGCGTCTGGACCGAGTTCGACCGCATGATGGCGCGCCGCGACATGAGCCTGGTCGCGGGCTGACACCCCGGCCGGTTCAGCCGTAGGCTCTCCCGAAAGGGAGAGCACGCCATGAGCCAAGAGATCGTCTTCTACACCAACCCCATGTCGCGCGGACGCATCGTCCGATGGATGCTGGAGGAGGCAGGCCAGCCCTATCGCACCGTCGTGGTCGACTATGCGGCGATGAAGTCGCCGGACTATCTGGCGATCAATCCGATGGGCAAGGTGCCGGCCGTCGCCCATAGCGGGATCGTGGTCACCGAATGCGCCGCCATCTGCGCCTATCTGGCCGACGCCTTTCCTGACGCCGGTCTGGCGCCGGCGACGGACGATCCGCTGCGCGGCCTTTATTATCGCTGGATGTTCTTCGCTGCCGGGCCGGTCGAGGCGGCGGTGACCGCCAAGTCGCTGGGTCAACTGCCGCCGCCCGAGAAATCGGCCATGGTCGGCTACGGCTCGTTCGATCAGGTGATCGACGGGCTGGAACATGCGCTGGATCGCAGTCCGTGGATCCTTGGCGAGCGGTTCAGCGCCGCCGATGTCTATGTCGGCAGTCAGATCGCCTGGGGGCTGATGTTCAAGAGCCTGCCTGAACGGCCGGCCTTCACGGCCTATGCCGAACGGATCACGACACGCCCGGCCGCTGTGCGCGCCCGCGAAATCGACGACGCGCTGATCGCCGAGGCGAAAACCAGGGCGGACTGATGGCGCTTATTGCGCCGGCGCGACCCACGCCGGTCGGGCGGTGCAGGCGGGGCGGAAGCCCGTGCGGCACAGTCGCACCTGTTCCTGCCAAGCGGCGTAGTCGCGGTCGTATTTCTCCTGGGCCAAGCGGGCGGTCTCGGCGGCGGCGCGCGCCTGTTCCTCGGCCTGACTGACCTCGATCTGATGACGGGCCAAGGCGGCGTCGTAGTCCAGCCGGTTGGCGGCGTCGGTCTTGTCGGCCAGGGCGTTCTGGGCGGCGATCTCGTCGTTCAGAACGCGGGTGGTGCGCAGTTCCTCTTCGGTCTGCTGGGCGTCGCTGGCCCGGTGATAGGCCTCGCCCCGCGCCTTCAGCAGGGCGTCGCGGCTGGCGGGATCGGCCGGATCGGGCAGGGCGCGCTGATCGCGATAGGGGTCGGCGGTCGCCGGCGCCGTCGTCGTCTGGGCGGCGACAGGCGCAGTCAGGGCGGCGACCAGCAGGGCGGCGGCGGTGCGAACGATCATGACTGTCTCTCCCGAGGCCGTGGCGTTACCCGCAGCTTGGCTATTGTGATGCTGCTCACAACGCCGCAGCGATGAAAAGGTGGCGAAAGGCTCGGCTTCGCGTCATGGTCGATCTCTCCCGACCGCAGCCTATCAGAGAAGACCGATGATCCTCAGCACCTCGTCCGGCGACTTCCCCATTCCTGCGGATGTCGCGCGCCAGTTGCCGAACGTGCCGGCCCTGCCCGATACGACCGCCGCGGACGCCCGGCTTCAGATCGAGGACTTCCGTCACTGGCTGGACGCCTCGCCCGAGCACGCCATCGACTATGAGCGGCTGCGGCGCTGGCATCTTGTCCAGAACGAGCTGGCGGCCCAGGCCAAGGCTGAGAACCGGCCCTTCGTCGTCTCGGACGACGGCCTGCAATAGGGCGACGCTGGAACGTCTTCGAGCGCGGGGGATTGCGGCAACATCCCCTTGCCCCCGGAGACTTTCATGTTCCAATCAATCGGTTACGGCGCAAAGACCGCCCGGTCGAAGCTCGAGCCCATGACGTTCGAGCGCGACGATCCCAAGCCCAACGAGCTGGTGATCGAGGTTCTTTACGCCGGCGTCTGCCACTCCGACATCCACCAGGTCAAAAACGAATGGGCCAACACGGTCTATCCGTGCGTGCCGGGCCACGAGATCGTCGGGCGGGTCAAACAGGCGGGCGCCGAGACCTCGCGCTTCAAGGAAGGCGATCTGGTCGGCGTCGGCTGCATGATCGACAGCTGCCGCCAATGCGAGGCCTGCAGCGCCGGCGATCAAAACTACTGCGAGGGTCCGAACAGCTGGTTGGCGACCTATAACGGTCCCATGACGCCTGCGACCGAGACCGAAGACGGCGCCAACATGTACGGCCGGGACAATACCTACGGCGGCTACTCCGACGTGGTGGTCGTGCCCGAGGATTTCGTGTTGCGCATCCCCGAAGGCCTGGACCCCAAGGCGGCCGCGCCCATCCTGTGCGCCGGCGTGACCACCTGGTCGCCGCTGAAACACTGGGGCGTCAAGGCGGGGGACAAGGTCGCCGTCCTGGGCTTTGGCGGTCTGGGCCATATGGCGGCCAAGCTGGCCAAGGCTCTGGGGGCGGAAGTGACCGTCCTGACTTCGACGCCGGAGAAGATCGAGGACGCCAAGCGGCTGGGCGCCGACGCGGCCCATATCGAGACGGACAAGACGGCCCTGGCGCCCCTGGCGGGAACGTTCGACTTCATCCTGTCCACCGTGCCCGAGAAGCACGAGATCGGCGCCCTGCTGGACCTGATGAAGCGCGATGCGGCCTTCATCGTTGTTGGCAATCTCGATGTCGTGGACGGGGTCGATAACTCCAAACTGGCCTTCAAACGTCAGACGGTCGGCGGCTCCTTGATCGGCAATCTTCAGGAAACCCAAGACGTGCTGGACTTCTGCGCCGCCAACGGCGTGGCCCCCGAGGTCGAAATGATCGACATCGCCGAGATCAACGACGCCTATGTGAAGATCGAGAACGGCGAGGCGCGCTACCGCTACGTCATCGACATGGCGACCCTGAAGGCGGCCTGATCGCCTATCCGGGCAGGCGCAGTTCGAAGGCTGCGCCTGTTCCGTCGGTTTCGACCAGACGCAGGTCGCCGCCGTGAAGGGCGGCCAGTTCGCGCGAGATGGTCAGGCCCAGGCCCGAGCCGTCCGAGCTCTTCGAGCTCACGAAGGGTTCGAACAGGCGTTCGGCCAGACGCGGCGGAATGCCGGGGCCGTCGTCGGCGATGCGCACGACGCAGAAGCCGTCCTGACCGAAGGCGCTGACGGTGATGGCGCCCTTGCCGCGCCGCTCGGGCGGACGCGTCGGATCGGCCTCGATGGCCTGACGGGCGTTTCGCATCAGATTGACCAAGATGCGATACAGCTGATCCGGGTCGGCCTCGACGGCGAACCGGGGCGGCAGCTGTTTGACCAGGCGCACGCCGTCGGGGTCCAGTCCGGCGTCCTCGGCCGCCAGGGTCAGAGCCTTGGTCAGGACGACGCGGGTCTTCTGGGGGGCAGGCTCCTCGCTCTTTCCGTACTCCAGCACATTGCGCGACAGGCCGGCGGCGCGGCTGAGCGCGCGCTCCAGCCGGGGCAGGGCCTTGGCCACCTGGGGGTCGGCGGAGGTCGCCAGCCGCTCGGACGCCATCTGGGCCGAGGTCAGCATGTTGCGCAGGTCGTGGTTGATCTTGGCCACCGCCTCGCCCAGCGCAACCAGACGGGCGCGAGAGCGCAGGGAATGGCGCACCTCCTCCTGCATCCGGCTGAGTTCGCGCTCGACGCGGCCGATCTCGTCGTGGCGATCGGACGGCACCTCGGCCTCGCTCTCGGGATCGGCGGCGAACCGCTCCATCGAGCGGGTGACGCGACGAAGCGGCCGCAGCACCAGTAGGGCCAGACCACCATACAGCAGCGCGCCCGCCGTCACCGACACCAGCAGCGACACCAGCAGGCTGTTCAGCAGGAAGGCGCGCAGTTCCAGCTTCAACGGCTGGGCGGGGGTGACGATCTCGATGAAGTCGCCCGAGCGATAGCGCGGCTTGGCCTGAACCCGCAGCGAGCGGTCCGGATGGCCGAACAGGGTGCGCCACGGGTCGGTCAGGCGCGACCAGCTGTCCTGACGCCTCAGATCGATCAGTTCGGGCGCGCGGGGCAGGTTGGGGGCCTGAAGCAGCAGGCGGCGCACGCCTTGCTCTGTCAGGGCGACCGCCTGAACCCCGCCGATCCGCATCAACTCGGCGGCCGTGTCGTCCTCGACCGCGCTATAGGGCAGGGCTTCGACCCCGACCGAGGCCAGTTCGGCGGCCTGGAGCCGGTCGCGCAGCCAGCGCTCATGGAAGGCCGCCAGGTTCGGGCCCAGGATCAGAGCCTCGACCGCCAGGGTGAAGGCGACAGTCAGCAGCAGCAGCCGCGCCGACAGACCGTCGGGCGCGCGCGGGGTCAGGCGCTCGCGCCAGAGACTGGCCTGGTCCGGCGTCAGGTTCAGCCGTGCCGCGATCCGGTCGAACAGGGCGCTCATGCCGCCGTCGCCCCGATCCGCCGGGCACGGATCATCTGGAACAGCTTGATGCCGATGGGCAGCAGCAGGGACAGGAAGACCACGCCCATCAACGGCCAGAAGAACTGTTGCAGCAGCATGGGCAGGTCCGGCCGAACGCCGGCGCGCAGCAGGCCGCCCAGCTGCGATCCGATCCAGGTGTAGATGAAGGTGGACGGCAGCAGTCCGATGAAGGTGGCGATGATGTAGGGCCTCAGCGGCACCGCCATCATCCCCGCCGTCGCGTTGACCAGGACGAAGGGCACGCTGGGGATCACGCGCAGGGTGAACAGGGTGGTGAAGGCGTTGCGGTCGATGCCCTTGGCCAGCCGATCCATGAAGCCGGCGTCGGCCTCGAACTTGGCGCGCAGCCACGAACCGATCGAGGTGCGATAGACATAAAAGATGACGACCGAACCGATGGTGGCCCCCGTCGACTGGGCCAGGGCCCCGACATAGGGGCCGAACATCATCCCGCCCAGCAGGGTCAGGAAAACGGGTCCGGGAATGGTCGAGGCGGTCGCCACGGCATAGACGGCGATGAAGGCGACCAGCGCGACCCACCAGTTCTGTTGCGCATAGGCCTGAAGGTTCAGCCCGTGCTCGCGGATCAGATCCATCGACAGATAGCGGTTCCAGCCCAGGGCGAAGAAGGCGATCACCAGGCCGGCGATGGCCGCCAACGGCGCCAGCCGCAGGGCCCATTCCTTCGCCGTTCGTTTCGCCATCCGTTTCATCGTCCCGAAATGCCGTCCGAGCGTTGACTCACGCGGACATGCGACTTATACGCCCGCCCTTCCTGCGGCGGACGCCTCTTGCCCCGTCGCCCAACCTTTTAACGTCAGGAGCCGACCGTGAAGCGGACCTATCAGCCGTCGCGACTCGTGCGCAAGCGCCGTCACGGCTTCCGCAGCCGGATGGCCACCAAGAACGGCCAGAAGATTGTTGCGCGCCGTCGCGCCAAGGGCCGCAAGCGCCTGACGGCGTAAGCGGCTTACGCGTCCGGACCTTTTGGACGCATGAGCGACCTTTTACAGATCAAGCGTCTGTTGCGGCGGCCCCAGTTCCTGGCGGCCGCCAAAGGCGTTTCCGAGGCGCGCGGCGCCGTGGTGATCCAGCGGCTGGAGCGCGGCGACGGTTCGCCGCACATCGGCCTGGGCTTCACCGCCACCAAGAAGATCGGCGGGGCGGTTCAGCGCAACCGCGCCAAACGCCGTCTGCGCGAGGCCGCACGGGCCATGCTGGCCCAGCATGGCGTGCCCGGAAGCGACTATGTCTTCATCGCCCGCATGGGCACGACCGAGCGTGCGTGGGACCGTCTGCTTGACGACGTGAAATCGACGCTTACAAGGCTGGCGACACCCAAGGCCAACAGGCCTTCGCACGCCCGCGCCCCCTCCGGCCAGGACCGCCAGAATCCATGAAAAACGAAAACACGCGCAACACGATCATCTTCATCGTGTGCTCGGTCCTGATCATGGGGATCTACTATTTCGCCGTGTTGCGTCCGCAGGCCGAGCGTCGCGCCGTGCAACAGCAGGCCCAGGCCGAGCAGTCGCAGACCGCTGACAACGCCGCGCGCACGGCGCTGAGCCCGCAGGGGCCGACCTTCGTCACCGACCGCAGCCAAGCGCTGAGCACCGCCGCGCGCGTGCCGATTCAGTCCGGCACGCTGAAGGGGTCGCTGTCGCTTCAGGGCGGCCGGATCGACGACCTGTTCCTGACCGACTACCGCGAGGTTCAGGACAAGCCCCAGCCGGTGGAGCTGTTCCGGCCGCAGGGGATGCAGAACGCCTATTTCGCCCAGTTCGGCTGGACCGGCCCCAATGTCGCCGGCGGCGTGCCCGGACCCAATACCGTCTGGCGCCTGACCAATGGTTCGACCCTGACGCCGACGACTCCGGTCACCCTGACGTGGGACAACGGCCAAGGCCTGCGCTTCACCCGCGTGATCTCGGTCGACGACAAATACGTCTTCTCGGTGCAGGACACGGTCCAGAACCTGGGCACGCAGGCGATCACCATCGCCCCCTACGGCAGCGTCCAGCGCCAGGGCGTGCCGCCCGCAGCCGGCTCGTCGCACATCGTCCACGAGGGTGCGATCGGCACCTTCGGCAAGCCGGGCGACTACCGGACCGAGCAGAAGAAATACAAGGACTGGCTGAAGGAGCCGCGGATCGAGAACGCCTCGACCGGCGGCTGGCTGGGCATCACCGACAAATACTGGCTGGCGGCCCTGCTGCCTCAGCAGAACGAGGCGGTCGAGACCGAATTCCGCGTGCGCGACCTGAACGGCGCCCAGCAGCTGGAAGCCAATGTCCTGGGCACGACCCGCACCATCCAGCCCGGCGCGACCGCGACCGAGACCCAGCGCCTGTTCGCCGGGGTCAAGCGCGCCGAGGTGCTGAAATCCTATGAGCAGAGCCTGAACCTGCCGCGCTTCGTCTATGCGATCGACTGGGGCATGTTCTGGTTCCTGACGCGTCCGATCTTCTGGATCCTGGAGAACGTCTATGGCCTGGTCGGCAGCTTCGGCGTCGCCATTCTGGCCCTGACCGTCATCGTCAAGCTGGTGATGTTCCCGCTGGCCAACAACGCCTACGCCTCGATGTCCAAGATGCGGAACCTCCAGCCCAAGATGGAGGAGATCAAGAAGAAGTTCAAAGACGACCCGCAGAAGCAGCAGCAGGAGACAATGGCCCTGTATCAGCGCGAGAAGATCAATCCGGTCGCCGGATGCCTTCCGCTGGTGCTGCAGATCCCGGTCTTCTACGCCCTGTACAAGGTGCTGACCGTAACCATCGAAATGCGTCACCAGCCGTTCCTGGGCTTCATCCATGACCTGTCGGCGCGCGATCCGTCGTCGATCTGGAACCTGTTCGGCCTGATCCCGTGGGATCCGGCGATGGCGCCGCTGATCGGCGGCCTGTTGGCCGGCCCGCTGCACCTGGGTCTGCTGGCGATCGCCTATGGCCTGACGATGTGGTTGCAGACGGCGATGAACCCCCCGGCGGCCGATCCGGTCCAGCGCCAGATCTTCCAGTTTATGCCGCTGCTGTTCACCTTCATCATGGCGCCGTTCGCGGCAGGCCTGCTGATCTACTGGGCCTGGTCCAACATCCTGACCATCCTGCAGCAGTATGTGATCATGCACCGCTACAAGGCCGAGAACCCGATCGATACCTTCTTCGCCCGGTTCAAGAAGTCACCGGCGTGATCGACGAGACCGAGTTCACGCCCGAGGACATCGAGGCGGCGCGCGTCCTGTTCGCGCGGCCTGCGACCTTCGTCATGGGCGCGGCCAAGATCGAGCAGTTGCCCGACCCCGATCTGCCCGAGATCGCCTTCGCTGGGCGCTCGAACGTGGGCAAGTCCAGCCTGATCAACGGGCTGGTGGGCATGCACAAGCTGGCCCGCGCCTCGAACGAGCCGGGCCGCACGCGCGAGGTCAACTTCTTCGACCTGGATGGCCGGATGCGTCTGGTCGACCTGCCCGGCTATGGCTGGGCCAAGGCGTCCAAGACCACGGTCAAGAAGTTCCAGGATCTGGGCCGCGACTATCTGCGCGGCCGGGTGACGCTGAAGCGGGTCTATCTGCTGATCGACAGCCGCCATGGGCTGAAGTCGGTGGATACGGAGGCGCTGGATGCGCTGGACTTGGCGGCCGTCAGCTATCAGATCGTCCTGACCAAGGCCGACAAGCTGAAGAAGGGCGAGGGCGAGGCCGTGCAGGCCGCGACCCTGAAGGCCATCTCCAAACGCCCAGCCGCCTTCCCGGTGGTAGCCCTGACCTCGTCGGAAAAGGGGCTCGGCCTGCCGGAACTGCGCGCCGAGATCATGCGCACGACGGGCGCGACGCTGGATTAAAGGCCTCATCGTCGGGTCAGGCTCGAGCATGACGGCAAAGAGAAAAGGCCCGGAGATCGCTCTCCGGGCCTTCGTCGTTTCGGCTTGTCGTCGCCCTACTGGGCGGCGGGGGCCGCCGCGCGGACCTCCACGGGGATGCCCAGGGCGTCCAGTTGCGGCTTGACCACCGAGGCGTCGCCGACCACGACCCAGACGAACCTGGACGGGTCGATGGCGGCCTTGGCGGCGGCGTCCAGCTGGGCTGCGGTCAGGGCGTTGGTGCGCGCCGCGATGGTTTCCGGATAGTCGTCCGGACGGCCCAGCAGGGCGTTGGAGCGCATGGCGCCCAGGACGGCGGCCGAGGTCTCGTAGCTGCCGGCCAGACGGCGGGTGTTGCCGTTGATCGTGCGTTGCAGCTCCTCGGGCGTCACGCCCTTGCCGCCCGACAGGAAGTCGTTGAACTGCTGGTTCAGGGCTTCGATAGCCGGGCCGGTCTTGTCGGCCTGGACCGGGGCGGTGACCAGATAGGGCACGCGTCCGGCGAACGGATTGACCGAGGCGTTGACGCCATAGGACCAGCTCTTGGTCTCACGCAGATCCGAGTTGATGCGCGACAGGAAGTCGTTGCCGAGGACATTGTTCGCCGCGTTCAGCACCAACAGGTCGTCGGTGCCCGACAGGCCCAGGACCTCGCCGCCCATGATGTAGGACTGGGGCGATTGCGGACGGTCGATCAGCACGATCTTGGGCGTCGCGGCCGGGATCGGGGCCGAGAAGTCCTTGACGGCCTTGGCCGATGCGGGCGGGACCCACTGACCGAAGGCGCTGTCCAGGATCGGCGTCAGCTCGGCCAGGGGCCGGTCGGAGACGACGAACAGCTTGGCGTTGTCCGGGCGGATCCACTTGGCGTAGTCGGCGCGGATGTCGGCGTCGGTGATCGCCTTGACGCTGGCCTCGTCGCCATTGCCGCTGAACGGACGGCCATAGGGGCTGTTCGGCCCGTACATCAGTTCCGGCAAGGCGCGGCTGGCCAGGGCGGCCGGCTGGGTACGCTCGGCGGCGATGCGCGACAGACGGGTGGCGCGAAGTCGCTCCAGCTCGGCCGGGGCGAAGGCGGGATTGCGCACCACCTCGGCCATCAGATCCACCGAAGGCTTCAGGTTCGGCGTCACCGCCGACAGTTGGACGACCGAGCTGTCCATCGTCGCCCCGGTGGTGATGGTTGCGCCCAGGGCTTCTTGCGCCTCGGCCAGCTGCGTGGCGTTCAGGGTGCGGGTGCCCTCGTCCATCAGGTCCAGCGTCAGGGTCTGCAGACCCAGTTTGGACCGGTCGTCGGCGGCCAGACCGGCGTCGAAGTCGAGCGCGATCTTCGTCGTCGGGGTGGCGTCGCGCTGGGCGTAGATCACCTCCATGCCGTTCGACAGGCGGGTGCGCTCAACGGCCGGGAAGTCGACGTTGGCGACCTGACCGATCTCGGGCTTGGGCATGCGCGGCTTGCGCTCGATTTCCGGGGCCGGCGTGCGATTGGCCCCGGACGGCGAGGCGGCCGCCTCCTGATAGGTTTCGCGCTGGCCGGGCAGGGTGGTCAGCGTATAGGCCGGACGGGTCAGCCACTTCTGCATCGCCGCCTTGACCTGGGCCGGCGTGACGGCGGCGTAGGCGGCCAGCTGCTTCTTGTAGAACTCCGGATCGCCGGCATAGAGCTGGCCTTCGGCAAGCGCCGTGGCCTTGCCGCCGAAACCGCCGACCTGTTCCAGACCCTGGATGCGGCGCGAGGCGTATTGGGTGACGACGCGGTTGATCTCGTCCTGCGTCGGGCCGTTCGCGATCAGGCCGTTCAGGATTTCACGCATCCGCGCCTCGACGGCGGCGGGGTCTTCGCCCGGCTTGATCGTGGCGCTCATCTCGAAGATGCCGACGCGGTGGAAGGCGCTGTTGCCGGCGCTGGCCGAGACGGCGGTCTGTTCGCCGCGCACCAGCTCATTGTCCAGGCGCGAGGAGGCCAGGCCGCCTAGGACCGATGCCGCGACGCTGAGCGGCACGGAATCCGGGTCCAGCATGCCCGGCACGGCCCAGCTGACCTCGACCTGGGCGTTCGAGACGCGGTCGTGGGTGGTTTCGCTGAGCGGGGCGGACAGGGTCGGGACCGGGGCCTGGGCGGGATTGTTCACCGGACCCTTGGCGATCGGGCCGAAGTATTTGTCGGTCAGTTCACGCGCCTTGGCGGGGGTGATGTCGCCGGCCAGCACCAAAACGGCGTTGTTGGGGCCATAGTTGGAGGTGAACCAGTCGCGCACCGTCTGCATCGAAGCGGCGTCCAGGTCGGCCATCGAACCGATGGTCGAGTGGCGATAGGGGTGGCCTTCGGGGAACAGGGCCTCCAGCTGCTTGTACTGGTTCAGGCCATAGGGCTGGTTGTCGCCCTGACGCTTTTCGTTCTGGACGACGCCGCGCTGCAGATCGAGCGTCTCCTGGCTGATGGCGCCCAGCATGTAGCCCATGCGGTCGCTTTCCATGAACAGGGCCTGTTCCAGCGCCGGGGTCGGGACCGTCTCGAAATAGTTGGTGCGGTCGAAATAGGTGGTCCCGTTCATGTCGGTCGCGCCCATGTTGCGCATCGGCGTGAAATAGCTGCCGGGCGCATTTTCCGAGCCGCCGAACATCAGGTGTTCGAACAGGTGGGCGAAGCCGGTCTTGCCGGCCGGCTCATCCTTGGAGCCGACGTTGTACCAGACGGAGACGGCGACGACGGGGGCCTTGTGATCCTCATGGACCAGCACGGTCAGGCCGTTGTCGAGGGTGAACTTGGTGTACGGGATGTCGACTTCGTTGATCAGCTGCGACACCGGCGCGGCTTGGACGGCGGGCGCGGCGGCCTGACCAGCGGCCTGGGCGGCGGGTGCAGAGGCCACGGAGGCCCAGACGGGCGTTGAAACCGCCAGAAGGGCGGCGGCGGCGACGAGAGAGCCAGTGCGGCGCATGCGATATCCTCGGGATTGCAGTTGGAGGGGACCATAACGCCGGTCTGTCGCCTGGCAACGCGACCAAATGGAACATGACGAAAGGTTCATGTTCTCCCCCGCGCGACCCGGAAAAGGTTGCATCGCCGGACCCCCGGTCTTATGCGCGCGTCAACTCCCCGACTGACCGCCCCTTGCTGAAAGAGCCGCCATGTCCGCCCCCGCCGACAAGCCCGTCAAGAAAGTCGTCCTCGCCTATTCGGGCGGGCTGGACACCTCGATCATCCTGAAGTGGCTCCAGACCGAATATAACGCCGAGGTCGTAACCTTCACCGCCGACCTGGGCCAGGGCGAGGAGCTTGGCCCGGCGCGCGAGAAGGCCCTGAAGCTGGGCATCAAGCCCGAGAACATCTTCATCGACGACCTGCGCGAAGAGTTCGTGCGCGACTTCGTCTTCCCCATGTTCCGCGCCAACGCCCAGTACGAAGGCGACTATCTGCTGGGCACCTCCATCGCCCGCCCGCTGATCTCCAAGCGCCAGATCGAGATCGCGCGTCAGGTCGGCGCCGACGCCGTCTGTCACGGTGCGACCGGCAAGGGCAACGACCAGGTCCGGTTCGAGCTGGGCTACTATGCGCTTGAGCCCGACATCCGCGTCATCGCGCCGTGGCGCGAGTGGGAGTTCCGCAGTCGCGAGGCCCTGCTGGACTTCGCCGAGAAGAACCAGATCCCCATCGCCAAGGACAAGCGCGGCGAGGCGCCCTTCAGCGTCGACGCCAACCTTCTGCACTCCTCGTCCGAGGGCAAGGTGCTGGAAGACCCGGCGGTCGAGGCCCCCGAGTTTGTCCACCAGCGCACCATCAGCCCCGAGGATGCGCCGGACGTGGCGACCGTCATCGAGATCGGCTTTGAAAAGGGCGACGCCGTCTCGATCAACGGCGAGGCCATGTCGCCCGCCACGATCCTGACCGCCCTGAACCAGTACGGCCACGACAACGGCATCGGTCGCCTGGACCTGGTCGAGAACCGTTTCGTCGGCATGAAGTCGCGCGGCGTCTATGAGACCCCCGGCGGGACCATCCTGATCGCGGCGCACCGCGGCATCGAAAGCATCACCCTGGACGGCGGCTCCATGCACCTGAAGGACCAGCTGATGCCGAAATACGCCGAGCTGATCTACAACGGCTTCTGGTTCTCGCCCGAGCGCGAGATGCTTCAGGCCGCCATCGACAAGAGCCAGGAAAACGTCTCCGGCACGGTCAAGGTCAAGCTGTACAAGGGCAATGTCTCGGTCATCGGCCGTGAAAGCTCCAACAGCCTGTACGACCAGGACCTGGTGACCTTCGAAGAAGGCGTCCAGGCCTATGACCACAAGGACGCGGCCGGCTTCATCAAGCTGAACGCCCTTCGCCTGCGCGTCCTGGCCAAGCGCGACGCGCGCAAGAGCTAGGCCGTCTTGTCCGACCGGGCGATCCTGAGGATCGCCCGGTTTCGGTCGTCCGTGACCCAGATCGATCCGTCGGCGGCGACGGCCAGCACGACCGGCGCGCCGCGCGGCTGGCGGCCTGCGACCGTGTCCCAGCCCGGCGTCAGCACCTTGCCGCGCAGGCTGGGCGCGCCGGCGGGATAGGACAGGGCGCCGCGCGGATAGATGGCGTAGCGGCCGCCGATATCGGTCAGGGGGCGGCCCTCGCCATCCGTCTCGCCCGCCACGATCCGGCCGCACGCGCGACGATAGCCGTGCCAGCTCATCAGCAGCCGGCCGCGCAGTTCGGGAAACATCGCCCCGTCGTAATAGATCAGGTCCAGCGGCGCGGCGTGGGGCGGCAGCAGGGCGACCGGGCGGTCGCGCTGGCCGCATCGCGTCTGGGCCGCGCTCCAGCCCGGCAGGGGCGTCGCCAGATCGACGCAATAGGGCCAGCCGTAATGGCCGCCCTGACGCAGGACATTGATCTCGTCATAGGGATGGTCGGGCGTGGTCAGATCGACCGAGTTCTCGCCTTGCAGGATTGTGCCCGACGGGTGCCGCACGAGGGCGATGGAGTTCCGCAGGCCCGAAGCGAAGACGGTGCTGTCCTCGGCCCAGCGGCCATTTCCCATATAAGCGTGGCGCCGCACCTGGGCCGTCGCCGCGCTGTCGATGCAGGCGCCCGCCGCATTGGCGCGCGCCCGACCCCGCGCATCCACGCAGCGGTCGCTGGGGGCGCCGACATTGACCAGCAGGTCGCCGTTGGCGTCGAAGACGAAGCTGGACAGCGGGTGGCGATTGGCGTGCAGCCGGTTGTCGGGCAGGTCGCCGATCACGGTGCGCACCGTCGCCGCCGGATCGGCCGCGTCGGGGTCCAGCGTCAGGATGCGGTTCATCTCGGACACATAGATGCGCCCGTCCGGGCCGCGCGCCGCCGTGTGCGGCATGCTCAGGCCTTGCGCCAGCCGTCGCCAGCGCGGCGCGCCATCGACGCCGAACGACAGCCGCCAGATCGCGCCATTGCCCGGATACCAGTTGCCCAGATCCGTCACCAACCAGTCGCCGTTCGATAGCGCCAGCAAGCCGCGCGGCATTCGCGGTCCCTCGGCCCCCGCGCCCTGCCAGACCAGCCCCAGGCAATAGCCGGGCGCCATGCGCACGGTGGTCATCGGGCGGCCGCCGCAGTCGCCATCGGTGGCATAGGCGCCTTGCGCGGCCCTCGCGCTGGCAGGCGCGGCGACCAGCAGGGACAGCAGGGCCAGCAGGCAGATGGTCTTCATGACGCCAGAAGCCCCGACAGACGGCCCGAGATCAAGAGCGGTGTCAGATCAGACCCTGCTCGCGCGCCGCCGCCGTCAGGCCGTCGCGAAACTCGGGCGCGGCCAGGGCGATCAGGGCGCGGGCGCGTTCGCTGGATGACTTGCCCTTCAGATTGGCCCAGCCGTGTTCTGTGGCGACGATGTGGGTGTCGTTGCGTGGCGTGGTGACCGGCCCGTCCAGACGGGCGACGATACGAGAGAACGTCCCCTTCGCCGCCGTGGAATGACAGGCGATGATCGACTTGCCGCCCTCCGATCCATAGGCGCCGCGCACGAAATCCAGCTGGCCCCCGGCGGCCGTGAACTGGCGCCCGTTCAGGAACTCCGAGCAGCAGGCGCCGGTCAGGTCGACCTGAAGCGTGGCGTTGACCGAGATCATCTTCGCATTGCGCGCGATCACGGCCGGGTCGTTCACATAGGAGACCGGATGGGCCTCCATGCCGCGATTGCCGTCCAGGAATTCATAGGTGTTGAGGTCGCCCATCGAGAAGGCGAAGACGCCCACGCCCGGATGCAGGGTCTTGCGGGCGTGGTTGGCCACGCCGGCCTGCATCAGCTCGACCAGGCCGGGCGTCAGCATCTCGGTATGAACGCCCAGATCGCGGTGGTCCATCAGGGCGTCGCAGACGGCGTTGGGCAGGGCGCCGATCCCCATCTGAAGCGTCGCCCCGTCCTCGACCAGGCCGGCGATGATGCGGCCGATGGCCAGGTCCGCCGGCTGAGGCTCGGCGCGCGGCACGACCAGCAGGGGCGCGGCATGTTCGACGATTCCGGCGACCTGGGACACATGGACGGTGCAGTCGCCGAACACGCGCGGCATGTGCGGATTGACCTCGACGATCACCGTCCGGGCCGTCTGCGACACCGGCTTGGCGTAATCGGTGTTGGTCCCGAACGAGAAGTAGCCGTCCGCATCCATCGGCGAGACGGTGCAGATCAGCGCATCCACCTTGACCTCGTCGCACAGAAGGCGGGGCGACTGCTGAAAGCCCGTGGGGATGAACTGCACGGGGTTGGGGCGACCCTCCTCGTGCGCGCGCTGTTCCAGCCGGCGTTCGATGGCGCTGTGGAACAGGCTCCAAGGGCGGATCCGGTCCATCAGTTCATAGCGCAGCACCGTGTCCCCCGCGATGGCGGTCGAGAGCAGATAGTAGAGGTTCACATCCTCCACCTCGCCGCGCGCGGCCCGGTCTGCCAAGGCCTTGAGCAGGGCCGGCGGCTGGGACACGCCAAGGCCCATGGCGACCTTGGCGCCGGGCACGATCAGGGCGGCGGCCTGGTCGGGGGTCTTCAGGCGTTCGGCGTAGAGGGCGGCGTGGTCCATGGCGTGCGTCTCCGACATGCCGCCAGACTAGCCTGCCGCGAGGCTAATCGCGGGTCTAGACTTTGGTCGCGTCGGGGGCGGTTTCGATCGGGGAGGCTTCGTCCTGCAGCGCCGCACGGTGACGCTTCTGCCAGCGCGCCACCCCATAGGCGACCAGCCATAGGGCCATGGCCCAGGCCGCGCCGACCGCCCAGCCGGCGAAGACGTCGGTGGCCCAGTGGGCGCCCAGATAGATGCGCGTCAGCCCGACCAGCAGGGCCAGCAGAATGCCGACGCCCAGGACGAAGACCTTGAACCGCTCGCGCGGGAAGGCGCGGGTCAGCATGACGGCGACGCTGAGATAGAAGACGGTGGACAAGAGGGCGTGGCCGGATGGGAAGCTGGCGTTGATCGTCTCCACCGCCTGAGCGGCGGCAGGGGGGCGGGCGCGTTCGAACACCGCCTTCAGGCCCTCCGAGAGCGCGACGCCGCCGGCCAGGCCCACGACCAGCAGCAGGGACGACAGCCATTTGCGCTGGCTGAGCAGGAAGACGATCACGATCAGGGCGAACAGACCCAGCACAGAGATGCCGCCCAGCGAGGTGATGTCCGCCGCCGCCTCCTTCAGCCACCACGGCCCCCACGGCCGGCCGGGATCGTCGGCATAGGGTCGCATCAGCGCCAGGACATGAAGATCGAAGGCCTGGCCCTCGCCCTCGGTCATCTCATCGGCGAGGCCGGCGAAGGTCAGAACGCCGCCGGCGACGACCAGCAGGGCCAGAAGCGCGGCGATTTCCGTGCGGGCGACCGTCAGGGCGCGTATCAAAAAGGCGCGTAAGTCAGAAAGCGTCATGGGCGAGCCAACGGCCAAGCTGAGCAGTCGTTCCGATCACGCGTTCGTGATCATGCCGTCGCAGGTGCGTAAAACGGACGTGCTGGCTTGCACGCGGGCTTTTCCCCAGACGGCTGGGACTTGTCCGACCGATTCGCCCACAATGGTTGGCGTCAACCCGTTGACGGGTCATTAGGCATATGCGCCCTATATGTGGGCTCGGGGAGCGCAGAGGCCACAAGATGATGTGGTCGCGGCGCGGGCGGCTCAAACGATTTTTTGTTCAGGACGCAGATGACCATGGCTGGCGGCGAGGCATTGAAGACGACGGAATTCCAAGGCGTTGCGGCGACGCCGACGCCGGAGCGCCCCCACCTGACCGTGGTCAAATCGGTCCAGGTCGACCGCTCGCGCGACGATCTGCTCACCGACTTCGGCAAGAAGACGCTGGAAGATCGCTATCTGCTGCCGGGCGAAAGCTATCAGGACATGTTCGCGCGGGTCTCGACCGCCTTCTCGGACGACGCCGAACACGCCCAACGCCTGTATGACTATATGAGCCGCCTGTGGTTCATGCCGGCGACCCCGGTCCTGTCGAACGGCGGCGCGGATCGCGGCCTGCCCATCTCCTGCTTCCTGAACGCGGTGGGCGACAGCCTGGACGGCATCCAGAACGTCTGGAACGAGAACGTGGCCCTGGCCTCCAACGGCGGCGGCATCGGCACCTATTGGGGCGGCGTCCGCTCCATCGGCGAAAAGGTGAAGGGCGCCGGCAAGACCTCGGGCATCATCCCCTTCATCCGCGTGATGGACAGCCTGACGCTGGCGATCAGCCAGGGCTCGCTGCGCCGCGGTTCGGCCGCCGTCTATCTGGACATCCACCACCCGGAGATCGAGGAGTTCCTGGAGATCCGCAAACCGTCGGGCGACTTCAATCGCAAGTCCCTGAACCTGCACCATGGCATCAACGTCACCGACGAATTCATGGAGGCGGTCAAGGTCGGCGGAACCTTCGACCTGAAGTCGCCCAAGGACGGCGCGGTCATGAAGACCGTCGACGCCCGTTCGCTGTGGACCAAGCTGCTCGACATCCGCATGCAGACCGGCGAGCCCTATCTGATCTTCTCGGACACGGTGAACCGCCAGATGGCGCCGCACCAGCGCGACCTGGGCCTGAAGGTCAAACAGTCGAACCTGTGCGCCGAGATCATGCTGCACACCGGCCGTGACCACCTGGGCGTGGACCGGACCGCCGTCTGCTGCCTGTCGTCGGTCAACGCCGAGACCTTCCTGGAATGGCGCGAGGAGCCGCGCTTCGTCGAGGATTTGATGCGGTTCCTGGACAATGTGCTGGAGGACTTCATCCGCCGCGCCCCGCCCGCCATGGCCGCCGCGGTCTATTCGGCCAAGCGCGAGCGTTCGGTGGGTCTGGGCCTGATGGGCTTCCACTCCTTCCTGCAGGGGCAGGGCGTGGCCTTCGAAAGCGCCATGGCCAAGTCGTGGAACATGCGCCTGTTCAAGCATCTGCGCCGCGAGGCCGACAAGGCCAGCCGCCTGCTGGCCGAAGAGAAGGGCCCGTGCCTGGACGCCGAGGAGCGCGGCGTGATGGAGCGGTTCAGCCACAAGCTGGCGATCGCCCCGACCGCCTCGATCTCGATCATCTGCGGCGGCACGTCCGCCGGCATCGAGCCGATCCCGGCCAACATCTACACCCACAAGACCCTGTCGGGCTCGTTCGCGGTCAAGAACCCCTATCTGGAGCGCCTGCTCGACGACAAGGGCATCAACACCGAGGCGGTGTGGAGCTCCATCCTGGAGAACGAAGGTTCGGTCCAGCACCTCGACGCCCTGAACGAGGACGAGAAGGGCGTGTTCAAGACCGCCTTCGAACTGGACCAGCGCTGGGTGATCGAACTGGCCGCCGACCGCGCGCCGGAAATCTGCCAGGCCCAGTCGCTGAACCTGTTCATCCCCGGCGACGTGAACAAATGGGACCTGCATATGCTGCACTGGTCCGCCTGGGAGCGCGGCGTGAAGTCGCTGTACTATCTACGCTCCAAGTCGGTGCAGCGCGCCGCCTTCGCAGGCGCCGAGGACAAGGCCGAAGAGGTGATCGATCCCAATCAGCCGGATCTCTTCTCCCTGCCCAAGACCGACTATGACGAGTGCCTGGCCTGCCAATAAGGCCATCTGCACCAATCGACCCGAAGGGCTCCGCGACAGCGGGGCCCTTTTTCGTTTGGGAACCGCTGCTGGTCGTCCTCGTTCAAAAGCGACGAAACCATGACCAAAAGCCGTTGGACTCTTGCGCCTGAGGGTTGCAGTGTGTGTCCAGCGGATCGGTGGGGAGACCGGATGCGATTAAAGGCCTGTACTGTCGGCTTTGGGGGCGTGTTGGCGATGGCCGGCGCGAGCGCCGCCTGCGCACAGACCTGGGCCCCCAACGCCTTCGACGCCTCGCCCGATGTCGAGGCGCGCCTGACTGAACAGACCAGTTTCCGCGTTGCGCCTGACGCACGGTTCGGCGCCCAGATCGAAATCCCGACCGCCTTCCGTCCCGATGACCGATCCGGCCTGTCCGCCAGCACGCGCAACGACGTCTGGATCGATCGCACCGACTTCACCGACCGGGTGACGCTGGAGACGGCCGGCCGTCTGCGCCGCGCCGACGGCTCTCCCTTGCCGGTCACGCCCGTCGATCGGGCCGAACTGGACCCCGACGCCTATGATCTGCGCTATGTGCGCGGTTTCCGCGGCGCGCGCGGCCATACCGCGTCCGGCCTGGAAGTCAGCCTGACGCCCCACGCGGGCCTGGGCGTCGGCAGCGAAGGCCGTTCGGCCGAGGCTGGCGTCACGCTCAAGATCGGCGAGGGCCTGGATCGTCTGGCCCCCAACGGCCGCGAGCGGTTCGGCGAGCGGCCGCGCTGGTATCTGTATGCCGCCGGATCCGGCCGAGCCGTCGGCTACAACTTCGCCCGCACCCGCGACGGCGACTACGCGCGCTCCGGCTACACCCAGGACAAGGGCAGCTTCCTGGGCGACGCCTCGATTGGGGTGGCCTATCGCAAGGGCGACATGCAGACGTCGTTCGGCGTCGTCTATCGCGAGATCGACGCCGGCAAGGGTCTGCGCGGCATGAACGGCCTGGACACAGACGTCAGCGAAGGCCTGCTGGCCTTTCAGCTGTCGATACGTCCCGGCCGCTGAGCCTTTAGCGAACCTCCGAGACCGCCACGCCCTCGCGACGCGGATCGGCCCCTCCGTCCCAGCGACCGTCGCGCCAGATCGCGCCATGCAGGCCTGAGGTCTCGGTGGCGTTGGGCTTCAGGGCCATGCCCGCCGCCGCCAAGGCGTCGCGGATATCGGGCGCGATCATGTCGGTGTCGGCCCCGACCATCTCGCCCCGCACCACCAGATTGGGCAGGGCGATCGCCTGCTGCATCGACAGGCCCCAGTCCATCGTCCCGACCAGGGCCTTTGCGACATAGGCCAGGATGCTGGACCCGCCTGGCGAGCCGATTGCGCCGACCAGTCGCCCCTGACGATCCAGGATCAGCACCGGCGTCATCGACGAGCGCGGCCTCTTGCCCGCCGTCACCGCATTGGCTGCCGGATGCCCGTCCTCCTGCGGCGTGAAGGAGAAGTCCGTCAGCTGGTTGTTCAGGAAGAAGCCGTCGACCATCCGGCCATTGCCGAAGATGCTCTCGACCGTCGTGGTCATGCTGACCGCATTGCCCCAGGCGTCCACCACGACCATGTGCGAGGTGCCGCCCGGCTCGGCGGTCTGGTCGACCCCGCGCGGCGGCGATCCCGTCGGGGCGCCGGCCGCGACCGGCCCGTTCACCTGCGGGGCCAGGGCCGCGCGCGTCGCGACGTAATCGGGATCCAGCAGACCGGCGATCGGCACCCCGACGAAGTCGTTGTCGCCGATATAGCGGTCCCGGTCGGCATACATCAGACGCTGCAGCCGCCCGAAGGCGACCCAAGCCTCAGGCCTCTTCGCCCCCTTGTCCAGATCGGGCGTCGCCTCGGCCATGGCCAGGAACTGCAGCAACGCCACCCCGCTGGATGGCGGCGGCGGCACGCAGACCACATAGGCCTGATACGGCCGGCAAAGGGCGTCGCGGCGCAAGGGCCGATAGCCGGCGATGTCCGCCTCGGTCAGACCGCCGGGACGCGGTCCTTCGCGAACCGCCGCCGCGATGTCGCGCCCGATCGGCCCGCCATAGACGACGCCCGGCCCCTGTTGCGCCAACCGCGCGACTGTGTCGGCGTAGGCGGGGTTCTTTAACGTATCGCCCGCCTGATACCGCGTGCCGTCCGGCTTGGTGAAATAGGCGCTGGCCCACCGCGTCCGCGCCTGAGGACTGCGTCCATTGATCATGCCGGCCAGGCGCGGGCTGACCGTGAATCCGTCGCGCGCCAGCCGTTCGGCGTCCCCGAACAGATCACGCCAGGCCAGCTTGCCGTGATCCTTCTGCGCCATCGCCAGCATGGCCACCGCCCCCGGCGCGCCGGTCGATCGCCCCGAGAGGACCGCATCCATGAAGCCCAGCGGCTTGCCGTCCTCATAGAACAGTTCGGGCGTCGCTGACGCCGGCGCCGTCTCGCGCCCGTCATAGGCCGTGACGGTCCCGGTCTCGGCGTCATAGCTCATCAAAAAGGCCCCGCCCCCCAGGCCTGAAGACTGCGGCTCCACCAGGCCCAGCACCGCCTGGATCGCCACCGCGGCATCCACGGCCGATCCTCCGCGCCGCAACACGGTCATCCCCGCCTCGACCGCCAGCGGATTCGCCGCCGCCACGAATGGGCCCCGAGCGTGCGATGCGGCCGACGACGGCGCCGACACGGCCTGCGGCGATGCTGTCGCCAGCGCGGGCGCCCCTTGGCTGGCTGTCGCGGTCTGACATCCCGCCAAGAGGACGGGAACCAGCACAGCGGCGATCTGGCGACGGAATGAACGCATGGAAGATCCGAAAGCAGGGGAGCGTCAGACAGGCCTAAGCCGTCGCAGCCGTCACGCCAACCGCTTCAGACGCAGAAACTGCATTCCCCCGCTTGCGTCCGCCCGATCCACCGGCTAAAGACCCGCCCTCGCCGCAAGGCAGCCGCACCCGTAGCTCAGCTGGATAGAGCATCAGACTACGAATCTGAGGGTCGGGCGTTCGAATCGCTCCGGGTGCGCCACTTCTTCCAAATAATGAGACTTCAAACGCTTCGCCGATTTGGCAGGCCGTTCGCCGCCTCGCGATACGTCGCAGCGCATCGCGAGGGCTTCTACGCGCGCCTAGAACTGTTTCGACAACGACACGAAGGTGCGCCAGCCTTTGTCATGTTGGTTATAGGGCGCACGGGACAGGGGTTTGGCGAACTCGATGCGCAGGGTGGCCTTGCGGTCGAAGGTGATGCGCGAACCGGCGCCGGCAGACGTCAGCTGTTCGGACCAGTCGCGTCCGGGCGCCTTGTTCCAAACCTTGGCGGTGTCGAAGAAGGCGAAGGCCTGGGCGAAGGTGATCAGGTCGCTTTTGGGATCATATCCGATCCGCGCCTCGATCATCCCGGCGACGGCCTTGTCGCCGCTGGCCTCGCCATAGTCATATGCCCGGCCATAGGTCGGGCCGCCGACGAAGAACTCTTCGGAACTGAGCAGGGCGTCGTCCGACCATTGGCCTGAGGCCTCAATGTAAACGCCGACATACTTGCTGAGATCGCGATAGGCGCTGACCTGGGCGTTGACCTTGAAGAACTCGCCCGTCGCGTCGTAGCGCGTATTCAGCGGCGAACGCTCGGTCGTGGCGCCAAAGGCGTCGATCCCTTTTGACAGCTGAACCGAGCCGGCCATCCAGCCGGGACTGTAACGCCGCTGTCCCGCCATAGATACCCGTGCCACGGTCAGGGTTTCGTCGGCGCGACCCGTGGCGACGTAGTTTTGCTCGACGCGACGGACATCCAGTCCCGCATTGAGCCAGAGGTTCTTGTCGCGCGAACGGACCAAAGGATGCGAGAGCGTGACCGAGGCCATGCGGCTGCTCCCCCCGACCCAACCCGATGCGTTCTGAAGCGGCGCATCCGTCTCATAGCCCGATACGCCAAAGCGGACGCGGCCGCCTTCGGACGCGACGACAGAGTAGGACGCATCGATATAGGTAAGTTCGTCAGGGCGATCCGGCACCGTCAGCACGCCCAATGTGATCTGGTCGCCGGCCATAAAGGTCGAGTTGCGGGCGCCGGACAGGTAGACTTGCCACGGACCCTGGGTTTCGGAACCGCGATTGTCGACATAGACGCCGGCGCTGCCCGAGGTCATTGCCGTCTCGACCACCAAGCGGTGTTGGGCCGGATCGCCGATGATCGGCTCGATGCGGCTGGTCAGTTTGACGCCGGGCACGTCGGACGCCAGGGACAGGCGGCGATCCAGTTCGCCGATGGTGAGGGGGCGCTGGTTCACCAAGGGCTTCAGGATCGGTTCGACGGTGCGTGCGCCATCGCCGGTCAGTTTCAGTTCCGAGATATAGCCTTCAAACACCACGATGCGGGCGGCGCCGATGGCGGGGTCGGTCTCGGCGACGACGGCGCGGGTCAGAAAATATCCGTCGTTGCGATAACGCGCGGTGATCGCATTAGCGGACTGCACCAGATCATCCACCGAGACGCGCCGCGCCAATTGCTGGTCATAGGTGTCGGCGAGATCGGCGAGTGGATAGGCGCTCACCCCCTGGATCAGCATGCTGGTCAGGATCAGACATCCTGCGCATCCGGCGTCCGGCGTCGAAGCCGGCTCAGCGTCCGCGCGAACCGGTCCCGCGACAGCCATGGTCAGCACCGCCACCATCCCCCACAGGACAGTGATTGTCCTTAACCATGAAGTCGAAAAAATATGACGCACACCGGTCTCCAGACACAGGAGGCCACTTACGGCGTTCGGGTTAAAAATCGTGTTAATATCGCCAGTTAAGGGCTTGGCAGGCACGTCCTGATATCCAGAACATCAAACAGAATGTGTGGAGCCTGTGTTGGCCAATCGATACGCAATATTCTTCGCGGTCTTCTTTTTCTTCGTGCGCTATCCGACCCAGGCTCTGGCGGATGAATGGCGCATCAGGGAAGTCGCGGGCGTTGTTCGCGTAGCCATACCGGCGCGGCCCGCTGCAAACGGCTCGGTTGGGCAGGTATTACCGACCGGAACCAGCGTCACGACAGGCGGAAACGGCCGTGCGATGATCACGAACGGTCAGCAAAGGGTCGTGGTAGGGCCGAACAGTCGCACCACGCTCGCGCCAGAAGTCGGAGGCATGACGCGGGTCTTGCAGGACCTCGGCTCGGCCCTTTTCCAGGTCGATCGGCAGAGGCAGCCGCACTTCCGCGTGGAGACGCCATTGCTTGCCGCCGTGGTGAAGGGCACGACGTTTACAGTCACTGTCGACCCCATGGGCGACCGTGTGCATGTCGCCGAAGGTCTGGTCGAAGTCCGCGCCAACAACGGCAATGCCGTCAGCGACGTGGCGGCGGGCGCCACCGCCCTGGTTCCGCGCCAGCAACCGACCAGCGTCGAGGTTTCCACACCGGCGGCTGCAGTTCCGACGGAAGCGGCTCCCGTTGCGGCGCCGAGTCTGGACTACGAGGCCTTGACCGATGGTCTGGTTCAGAACCCCCCAGCGGCCGCGCCAGCAGCCACTACTGTGACGGCGTCCACATCAGGCGCCTCGACGGCCGCGACGACGACAACATCGGCTACGACCACAAGCACGACTTCGGTTCCAACGACGTCTTCAACTGCGACGTCCACCGCTGCGGCAGGAAACTCCGCTTCAAGCGGAAACGCTTCACTGCCGCCAGCTGCAACCAACGCAAGCAACAATGCCGCAGCGGGCCCCGGTAACAGCGCCAATCCTGGAGCGACTAATCCTGGCAACCCCAGCTCGGGCAACCCAGGCGCCGGCAACCCGGGCAACGGTAATCCGGGCAACGGTAATCCGGGCTCGGGCAACCCTGGCTCAGGCAATCCGGGCTCGGGCAACCCCGGCAACGGCAACCCTGGCGCCGGCAACCCTGGCAACGGCAATCCAGGCGCTGGCAATCCGGGCAATGGCAACCCAGGCGCTGGCAATCCCGGCAACGGTAATCCGGGCAATGGCAACCCTGGCAACGGCAACCCAGGCTCGGGCAACCCCGGCAACGGCAACCCGGGTTCGGGCAATCCCGGCAACGGTAATCC
>NZ_WJWX01000018.1:0-62697 GCF_009661015.1 Brevundimonas sp. SPF441
CGATGTGTATCAGAGACAGCGACCAACTCGACCTCGACGGACTCGTCGACGTAGTTGAACTCCTTCAGCTTGAACTTGGACTGCTGAACAAAGAAGATCAGCAACGCGAACAAGATGCTGACCACCATCAGGCAGACGATCAGCACGGGGTAGGACACCCCCATGAAGCCCTTCTTCTTGGGTACGTCGTAGCGACTGCGATGATATTCGACGTCTGTCATACTATCTCCGCATCCTAACTCGTCGCCTGGTCTTCGCCGACCAGCGCAACGCTATAGAAGCCGTTATCCTGCAGCGCATTCATGACCTGCATGAAGTCGCCGTAACGGGTGTTCTGGTCGCCCCGAATGAATATCCGCTCATCGGCCGGGTTCCGGGAACCGATCTGTTCTTTCAGATCGGCGCCCAGGGATCCGACGTCGGTCTTGAAGTCGCCCACATAGACGTCGCCGTCATTCTGGATCGAAATATAGACCGGCTTGGGCGGGTTCGGGGCCGCCTTGGCGACGGCGATTGGCAACTCGACAGGCACCGACACAGAGGCAAGCGGAGCCGCCACCATGAAGATGATGAGCAGGACCAGCATGATATCAACGAAAGGCGTAACGTTGATATCACTGTTGGCCTGAGGCAGGTTGCCAGCGCCGCCCGATTTAATCTTGGCGGCCATCCGTCTTACGCCCCCTTGTCGAGCTGACGCGAGATGCCGTTCAGCAGCTCAGCGGCGAAGCCGTCGGCGCGCGTGCCGTAAGCCGCGATGCGGGTGTTGAAGTAGTTGTAGAAGACAACGGCCGGAATAGCGGCGAACAGACCGATACCGGTGGCCAGCAGAGCTTCAGCGATACCCGGCGCCACGACGGCCAGGTTGGTCGTGTTCGACTGGGCGATACCGATGAAGGAGTTCATGATGCCGTACACGGTGCCGAACAGACCGACGAACGGACCGATCGAGCCGACCGAAGCCAGGAACTGCTGACCGCCTGAAAGGCGCAGGGCCAGACCGGATTGAACGGCGGCGACAGCCGACTGAGCGCGGGCCATGGCCGAGTCGAGGTGATCGCCGGTGACCGACAGACCCGATTGACGCGACAGTTCGATTTCCTCGGTGGCGGCGGCGGCCATGTCGGCCAGCGGGTTGCCGTCGAACTCTTCCTGGGTCGAGACAGCGCGCATGTCAGCGATGGTGCGGGCGCCGCGGAAGTTTTCGAGGAAGTTGTCGGTCTTGCGGTTCAGAGCGCCGAACTCGAACAGCTTGATGAGCAGCAGGGTCCACGACAGGATCGAGGCCAGCAGCAGGCCGGCCATGACGACCTTAACGACGACCGTGGCTTCCATGAACATGGAGATTGGGGTGATGTCGCCGTGACCGCCGCCGACGGCGTCGTTCACCGTTGCGGGATCAGCTTCGCCGGCAGCCGGAGCGGCGGCTGCGGGAGCCGCAGTCGAGGCGGCCGGGGTGGGCTCGGCCGGGGCCTGGGCCAGGACCGGCGAGCTCGCCATCAGCGCGGCGGCGCCGGCCATGGCGAGAAGGATATTCGTCTTTTTGCTGTTCAGCATAATTCGCCAGTTCCTGCTTGGTCTGACTCGTGGAACCAAAGGTGCGGCCATAGTCAGCGACCGCCCCCCAACCTGAAATGTTTCCTTCAACGCGCCCGTCCTTTCGAGGATCAGAGCCCGCTGAAATCTTCGGTGGAGATCGAGCCGGTCGCCCGTCTCGTCTCCGCTGGTCGAACCTTCGGAGACACGTCCCCGGCGATCCGCATTAACGTCTTCTTGCGAAGGCGCCTCAACCCTTTGACGAACCCTTACCGGAGCGTCAAGGGACAAGAGGGGCTTTTAACCCGTCGAGAGACATGGAGAAAAGTTCCACCAACCGGCGCATTAAAGTGCAGCCGCGCGACATTTTGATGATGATCTGACGTCAGATGAAGCAAGTTTGTTCAAAACGGCCATCCTGAGCGCGATCATTTCCCAATACAGCAAGTTGTAGGGCTGATCGCTGCAAGCCAGCCAAAACCGATGGGCGGCGCAAAGGCCGCAGTGCAGGATCATGCGCCCGAAACAATCGATTTTCACGGTGTAAGAAAAGATGGTGCCTGGAGGCGGGTTCGAACCACCGACACGCGGATTTTCAATCCGCTGCTCTACCAGCTGAGCTATCCAGGCGCCGACGCGGCGTCGCGAGAGGCGGGTCTATAGGGGAGGCTTTTCCGCCTGTCCAGCGCCCAATCAGTCCTTTTCGTCATCATCTTCCGCACCCTCGTCCAAGGCGACCGGAATGGCGTAGCCGCCAGTGAACCAGCGCTGCAGATCGACGTCGGAACAGCGGCGTGAGCAGAAGGGCTTGTACTTGGGATCGGCGTCGGCCTTGCGGCAGATGGGACAGGAAGCCACGGCTCAACCCTCTTCTATTCGTCCGCGCCCAGCCGGGATCGCGGGATCGGCCTCGATCACCGCTCGCGGTCCCAGACGAGCCGCCAGCGGATGAGCAATCAGGGCTTCTTCCGGCACGCAACGCGCGATGATGCGCGGCGACAGGGTATCGACCAGAAGCTGCCGTCGCACAGCGCGCACGACAGACAAGGCTCGTGTTTGAACAGACGGGCGTCCGCCGGCGTCGAGCAGAAGCTCTTCGATCGGCGTGCGACGCCAGGGAAGCGACATCTGCAACAGGCCGAATCGACTGACAGGTCCGATGACGGCCTGGGGTTCGTGACCGAACGCGGCCCGCGCAACCTTGGCCTGGGCCTCCGCGTCCTGACCGTCCCCGACCATGTCGATGACGACTAAACCACCCCAGTTCCGCAGGCCGATCAGCCGCGCCGCCTGTTTCAACCCCTCGCGATTCGCAGCCGCCCTTGCCTGTTTCGGATCACGACCGGGCGTAGGGGCGAAGTCGATGTCCACCGCCACCAAGGCGCGGGTGCGCTCTATGGCGAGATCGATTCCGTGCGAGGCGAAAACGATGGATTGAGCCAGAGCCTCCTCCTCCGCCTCGACCACGGCGTCGATGGCGGCGATGCCGGTGACTGATTCCTCGCCCAGCGCGAGGTCGCGCAACTGCTCGGCGATGCTGGGCGCGGCTTGAATCAGACGAGGCGTCCCCTCCCCCGGCCCCAGACGACGGACCACCGCTCCTTTCCCGGCACGAGGTTCGGTGGTGACGACGACTTCTAGCCGCTGACCTTGGGTAATTCGGTCATTTCTCGGGAAAGGCAGAAAGGCGGCGGTCGGTGCGGCAATATCGACGAAGGCGCCGCGCAAGCCGGGGTTCACCTCGATGACACGCCCCACCGAGCGGGCGCCGAGCCGGGTCTGCGCCACATCATCCTCGCGGTGGATCAGAAGATGGGTGTAGCGGCCGTCGCGCATGATGGCGCCACGCGTCTCGCCAGGCGTCTCGTCGAGGAAGACCTCGACTGCACCGCTCATGAACGCCAGCCGACGCCGTGCAGAAGCTGGACGGCTTCATAGACGGGCAGGCCCATCACGGACGGATGGCTGCCGACGATTCGCTGAATAAAGGCGGCCGCAGGCCCCTGGATGCCATAGCCGCCGGCCTTTCCACGCCAGTCACCCGTGGCGACGTAGGACGCGATCTCGTGGTCAGATAGGGGTTTGAAAGTTACGCGGGTTTCGTTGACGCGCGACGATAGTTTTCCGTCGCGCCAGACGGCGACGCCGGTGAAGACGCGGTGATTGCGGCCGGACAGCAGTTTCAGGAAACGTGTCGCCTCGGCCTCGTCCGCCGCCTTTTCCAGAAAGCGACGCCCGACAGCGACAACCGTATCGGCGGCGATGACGACCGCGGAGGGACGGCGTTCTGCGACAACCAGGGCTTTCGAGGTGGCGAGCCGTTCGGCCAGACGCGGCGGAGTCTCACCCTTCAGAGGCGTTTCGTCGATATCGGCGGGATCGATATGGTCGGGCGTGATCCCGACCTGCGCCAGCAATTCGATGCGGCGCGGGCTGGCCGAAGCCAGCACCAGTTCGGGGCGACCCGCAGCCACTTACTTGAAGCGATAGGTGATGCGACCCTTGGTCAGGTCGTAGGGGGTCATTTCGACGAGCACCTTGTCGCCGGCCAGAACGCGGATGCGGTTCTTGCGCATCTTGCCGGCGGTGTGGGCGATGATCTCGTGGTCGTTCTCGAGCGTCACGCGGAAGGTGGCGTTCGGCAGCAGTTCGCTGACGGTGCCGGGAAACTCGAGCAGTTCTTCCTTAGCCATGCGGCCTCTCACGCCCGTTGAATATGCGTTCGACCCCACGCCGGGCGGGCGCGAGGGGCGGAATGGACGGGCCTAATGCCCGAAAACACAGAGATAGTCGAGGTCAGCCGCGACGGTAGAGGGCGCAGAGCAATGTAAACAGGCGCCGCGACGTCTCGTGATCGACCACGATCTTGCCGTCCAACCGCGTCTTCAGCTGCTCGGCCCCTTCGTTGTGAAGGCCGCGCCGGCCCATATCGACCGATTCGATCTGGCTGGCCGAGGATCCGCGCAGAGCCTCATAGTAGCTGTCGCAGATCAACAGATAGTCTTTGATCACACCCTTCAGCGGCGTCAGGCTAATGGCGTAGGTGCGCGTGAAGTTCTCGCCGTCGATGTCGAACACCAGACGATTGTCCTGAAGCGACAGCTTCAACCTGTAGGGTCCGCCCTCGGCGCCGACGGGCTCGAAACTGTTTTTCTCGACCAGATCAAAGATGGCGACGCGACGCTCGTGCTCGATCTCGGCCGTCGCCGCCGGCAGGGTCGCGGCGTCCAGTTCGACCGAGGCCAGCTTGTGATCGGCGCTCATGCCGCAGTCCCTTCGTCCAGTTCGGGCGTGTCCAGGTGGGTCGGCGCGATCCGTGCAGGCCAGCGGTCGGAGATGTCCGTGACCACGGCGTCCAGGCATTCGACGTCGATTCGCAAATCACCGCCGCCGGCGAACATCAGGATGACGCGCCCGCTCAGATCCTCGGTCGGAATGAAGTCGAGCGCGAGCAGTTCGAGCGAGGCGTCGGGGCTGCGCGACAGGCGGCGGCTCTTGACCGCCAGAACGTCGCCGAACTGCATGGCGCACATCACGCGCGTCCCGCCGCACTCCCAGCAGAAGCGGCTAAAGGCGATGGTCAGGGTCCGCGCCGCCTTTTCCCAGACGATATCGACGGGCCGAAGGATGGCGTCTTGGAGCGCGGCGGAGATGATCTGAAGATCGTCGGCGTCCTCGGCCAGCAGGCGCAGCGGTTCGACCGGCGCCTTGGCTTCGGGGATGACGCCATCGATCTCAGTGCTCATCACCTGTTCCCTTTATGCGGCGGATGTCGGCTCCGCACGCGCCGAGCTTTTCTTCCAAACGCTCGAAACCGCGATCCAGATGATAGACGCGTCCGACCGTCGTTTCGCCCTCGGCGACGAGGCCCGCGATGACCAGGCACATCGAAGCCCGAAGATCCGTGGCCATAACCTGTGCACCGTGCAGAACTTCGACGCCGTTGACGTGCGCCTCTCCGGCGTGAACCGAAATGTCGGCTCCAAGTCGCGCCAACTCCGGCACATGCATAAAGCGGTTTTCGAAGATCGTCTCGCGAACCGTGCTGACGCCTTCCGCCGTCGTCATCAGCGCCATGAACTGGGCCTGGAGATCGGTGGCGAAGCCCGGATAGATGGCCGTCTCGACGTCCACGGCCTTTAGGCGCTGCTTCGGGTCGCGTTTGATCAGAACGCCGTCGGCGGTCGGCGAGACCTCGACGCCCGCCTCGACCATCTTGTCCGTCAACGAACCGATCAACTCAGCCCGCGCCTTGGTCAGACGCACCTCGCCGCCCGCCATGGCGGCGGCGACGGCGTAGGAGCCCATCTCGATCCGGTCGGGAATTACAGACCAGGTCGTTCCATTCAGCGACGAGACGCCGGTGATGGTCAGGACGTTGGTGTCGATGCCCTCTATCCTGGCGCCCATGGCCGTCAGACAGTGGGCCAGATCGCCGATCTCGGGTTCGCGCGCAGCACGGCGCAGGACAGTCGTGCCTTCAGCCAGCACAGCGGCTAGAAGCGCGTGTTCGGTGGCGCCGACCGAGACGAAGGGGAACTCGATCTCGGCGCCCTTCAGGCCCTTGGGCGCGCGGGCGGTGACATACCCTTCGTCCAGCTCGATCTCGGCGCCCAGCGCCGTCAGCGCCTGCAGGTGCAGATCGACCGGACGCGCGCCGATGGTGCAGCCGCCCGGCAGCGAGACCTTGGCTTCGCCTGTGCGCGCCAGCAACGGCCCCAGCACATTGAACGAAGCCCGCATCTGGCGCACCAGATCATAGGGCGCGAAGGTCGAGGTCAGGTCCTTGGCGTGGAACAGGCTCTCTTGCCCGTCCGCATTGTCACGCTCAGTCACTTCGATGCCGAACTGGCGCAGCAACTGACCCAGGAACCGGGTGTCGGCCAGACGCGGCATGTTGGTCAGCAGCAAGGGCTGATCCGTCAGGATCGAGGCGGCCATCAGCTTGATGGCGGAGTTCTTGGCGCCGCTGACGGGAATGTCCCCGAAAAGCTGGGCGCCGCCCTGAATGGCGATGCTGTCCATGACGTCCTTAAGCGCGCCCGATGCCAACGCCTCGGGGGGAAGGTTCTCTAGCAAGCCGGCGAGCGCTTGCCAAAGGGCTGCGTGATCGCGAGCCGATGACTTTCAGTTGCTGTCGCGCGGCGCAGCAGGCGTCCGCGCGGGCGCCTTGCGGCGTCGCAGGTTGGTGCGAAGGGCGGAGGCCAGCCGCATGGCCTTTTCCGCCTTCGCCCTTTCCCTTTCGGACTGGGCCTTTTCAAATCCGGGCCCCGATTCGACGATCGGCGTCGCCTGCGCGGCGGCGGAGGGCGTATCGGCGTCATGCGGCGTGCGAGTCATGGCGCGATGATGCCGTGATCACGGGCCATGTCCAAACTTTCTTTCAGATCGTCAAAAAGCCGCTTCCCTCCCCGGAAGGGTTTGGCTATACGGCCGCTTCCTCAGTCGGGGCCGCCGTAGCTCAGTGGTAGAGCGCATCCTTGGTAAGGCTGAGGTCGTGGGTTCGATTCCCCCCGGCGGCACCATCTGAGACTTGAAAAGGCCCGGCTTTCGCCGGGCCTTTTTGATTTCCAGATCGGACAAAAAAGCCTTCAGTCGTAGCCGTACAGACCGCGGCGATAGGGATCGCGGTCATTCGCGTCCCCGTCCTTGCTCCAGCTGAACCCCATAGACATCGACTTGGTCGTGGTGTCGGTCCCATAGCCTCGACCGCGCCAGCCGCCGCCATAAGGCGAATAGAAGCCCGGTCCGCGCAGACCATAGCCGCCGTAGCCGTATCCCCAGGGTTCATTGCGGCCTTCGCGGTAGGCTAGGTCCAGGCGGCCGTTCTCGCCGACGGGCAAGGAAACGGCCGCGCCATAGCTGCGATAGCCGCCGGTGCCGATTCCGGCCTCGACCATGCCATGAATCTTACGCTCGGCCGGCGCGCCCGGCTCTGCGCTTTCGTCGAAGGTTGCGCCCGGCGTGCGCGCGCTGATCCAGTTCTGGATCTGCTGTTCGGTGGTCATGCCGTGCGGGGCGGCGTCCTGGGCCGTCGGCGCGGTCACCGACGCCTCAGGCGTCGCAGCCAGGGCCTGGGCCAGGGTTGGCGCATTTGTCGGCGCCGTCGTGACCACGCCGTCCGGATCACCGTCCGACGCCGCCAGCGCCACACCCGCCAAGAAACTTGCGATCAGCATAGGCCACCTCCGTTCGACATCATCCTAGCACAGCGATTGAGGCCAAGGTCAGGCGATGCCGTCGCCGCGATGCAGGGGGTCCGGCAGGGCCTCGCCCTCGGCTACGAAACTGAGCGCGACCGAGTTGATGCAATAGCGGTTTCCGGTGGGCGGCGGGCCGTCGGGGAAGACGTGACCCTGGTGGCTGCCGCACCGTGCGCATTGGGTCTCGATCCGGATCATGCCGTAGCTGGTGTCGCGGATCGCGTCGACGTGCGCTTCATCGACCGGCTCGGTGAAGCTGGGCCAGCCGGTGCCGCTTTCAAACTTGGTTCCGCTCTTGAACAACGGCAAGCCGCATTCGCGGCAGCAGAAGACGCCAGCCCGCTTCTCACCCAGCAGAGTGCCGCAAAACGGCGCCTCCGTTCCATGGGACAGCAGGACGCGCTTTTCCTCAGGATTCAAATCGGCTTCGAGCCGGGCGCGTTCTTCGGCGTTCGGCGGCGTCAGGTCATAGCCGGACGGCGAACGGAGGGTTTCGGAGGTTTGGGCGAGATCGGTCATGGAGTGCAAATAAGAAGGGCGGGCCAAGGGTTCCACCCCCTGCCCGCCCCTCGTTCATTCGACCGACCGGTCCTTACTTATTGGAACAGCGTCCCGACCCAGGCGCGCACGGCCGCTTCGTCCGTCGCCGATCCGGTATAGGCAAGGCCTTGCGCCGGGGTGAAGGGCGCATCGTTGCCGCGTTGGCGCGTGGTCCAGGCCTTATGACCATAGGTCAGCTCGGCATAGTTCGACGGCAGGCGCAGAACGGTCGGCTCGATGAAGATCGAGTCCTCCGCCGTCACCGATCCGGCCAGGCGCACGTTCGGCAGGCGCGTCAGCAGGTCCAGCGTATCCAAGCAGCCGCTGGTGCAGCCGCTGTCGACCAGGACCACGACCGGACCCGCCACAGGGTTTGCTGCGCCCGTGTCCGCCACCGAAGGACGGCCCGGCATGGTGAAGGTCGGCTGATTGGCGGCCAGGGCCGAATCGAAGGCGGCGACGATGGCCTGGGTCTGTTCGATCACCGGGCCGGATTCGGCGACGAAGCGCGGATCGGCCTGCATGCGCGCCAGGGTGTCGGCGAACCACTGACGGTTCGCGGGCGTGGCGCGGTAGGTGATCGAGCCGGCTTCAGGCTGACGGCTGACGGTGAACTCCGGCGTCCAGATGCGGTTGGCTAGGCCATAGCCCTTGCCCGTCGCATTCAGCGAAGCGCCGTTTGCGCCGCGCAGATCGATGACCAGACCCTGCGCGCCGCGAATGGCGGGCAGTTGGGCTTCGACAGCGGCGTAGAAGGCGTCCCATCCGGCGTCGTCAGCCAGGGTGTGGACATTGATCCACGGACGGCCGTCGACCGTCTCGACCGACAGCGGATTGGCGCCCGGCGTATAGACGGTGGCGCGATAGGCGGCTTCCAGGCTGGCGGCGTCGGCCGGCTGGGGCTGCATCTGGAAGTCGCGATCACGACGCCCGACCTTGAAGGTGCACAGCGACGGAACGCCGCCGGTGAACGGGTTATTGCGGTTCCACAGCAGATAGGGGGCGGTGCGGACACGTCCGGCTTCCGTCGTCAGGTCGCCTTCCCAGCGGTCCAGCCGCTCTTCGGCCAACTGAGCGGCGGTCTTGTCGCCGCATTTGACCAGGGTCGCGCCGAGCGGCGGCACGTTGCGAACGCCGGGCTTCACATAGGAGACGACATATTCGCCGTTGCGCCACGCCGTGGTCACGCCCGGCCAGCTGGTCGCGAAGAAGGGGCCGAGGCCTTCGTAGGTCGGGCGAATCGCGATGTTCGAATCGCGGAAGCCGTTGGCGTAGTAGCGCATCAGATAGGCGTGGCTGTCGCCGCTATTCACGCGTCCCACCTTGCCTTGCGCATCGGTCAGGCCGGCATCGATCCAGCTGCGAAACGCTTCGCTGGGCGCGCCGGGAATCATGGCGGCGGGGTGGTTGGCGGCCAAGGCGTCATGCGCGGCTTGGAGGTCTTGCTGCGCCAGAGCGCGAAAATCCTGTGCGACAGCGGCGCCAGCAGCGACGGTCAGCGACAGAACGGCGGCCGATGCGGCGGCGATCATTCGGTTCATGGGGTTTCCTGCGGCCTTTGATTTCAAGCTCGTGGGAAAGGTTAAACCCCATGCGTCCGGCGCTTGCCAACCCCGCCGCGCGGGATTTCGCCCGATTGTCACATGGGCTGCGGCGATGCGGCGCGCATCAAAGCGGCGCCGACGCCTCGACCGCTGCGCCGAAGATCCGATCGAAGCTGCGCCTCAAGGCCTCATCCGCCTCATCCATCGTCGCCAGAACGCCGAGATCGACCAGGCTGGTGACGCCGTGTTCCTGAATGCCGCAGGGGACGATGCCGCCAAAATGATCCAGATCCGGCTCCACGTTCAGACTGATGCCGTGGAAGCTGACCCATTTGCGGACCTTGACGCCGATGGCGGCGATCTTGTCCTCGCGCGACCAGCCCGCCCCCTTGCGCTCGACCCACACGCCCACGCGACCCGGCCGGATGTCGGCCTTTACGCCAAACGTATCCAGGGCGCCGATCAGCCACAGCTCAAGCCCGCGCACGAAACACCGGACGTCCTTGCCGCGTCGGTTCAGGTCCAGCATCACATAGGCCACGCGCTGTCCCGGGCCGTGATAGGTGAACTGTCCACCTCGCCCCGTGCGATGCACCGGAAACCGGCCGGCATCCAGAAGGTCGTCGTCCTTGGCCGAGACGCCGGCTGTGTAGAGCGGCGGATGTTCCAGCAACCAGACCATCTCATTCGCCTCGCCGGCCGCAATGGCGGCGACGCGCGCCTCCATGAAGGCCTCCGCGGCCGCATAGTCTACGTAGCCTTTCGACACGGCCCATTCGACCGGTTGGCCATCGTCGAGACGCAGTTTCTGAAGGGACGGGCTTAACGGCTCAGCAAGCATGACGCTTCAATGTGGTCGCCAGGGCGTTTCTGCAAGAGACGGCCCTCCAGTGAAGAGAGCTTTACGTGACCCAGATCAACGCCGTCGATGTCGAAATCTCAGTGGTGCTGGGTCGCTCGGTGCTGCCGATGTCGCAACTGCTGCGCATGGGTCGCGGCGCGGTGATTCCCCTGGACGCCGCAGAGGGCGACGAGGTCTGGATCCTAGCCAACAACTATCCGGTCGCGCGCGGCGAAATCGAGATCCGAGACGACCGTATCGCCATCACCGTCACCCGCCAAGCGGACGTGTACGACTTCATGGCCGGGTCGGCCTGAGGCTTTGATCCGCGACGTCTTTGCGTCGTTCATTTCGCCCTTTCCTTTTCCAACGGCTTCGTCTATTCGCCGCCGCTCCGATGCGAGCGGTCGTGGCGGAATTGGTAGACGCGCAGCGTTGAGGTCGCTGTGGGGCAACCCGTGGAAGTTCGAGTCTTCTCGACCGCACCATCTGGCTAAACAGGGCGATTCATCGGCTAAGTACGGCTGGACATTCTACCAAGGGAGGCGACCACGTGAGCACCACGGACACCGCCTTTGCTCCAGACGAGACGCTCGATAACGAAGACCACGCCGCCCTGGACGAGGACTATGTCCTCACCCCGCAATTCGTCGAGAAAGTCGTGGACGCCGCCGACGACGGCGACGGGATGCGGCTGCGCTCGCTGCTGGAAGACCTGCACCCGGCCGACGTCGCTGACCTGATGGGCTTTCTGACGGCGGAACACCGCGCCGTCGTCGTGCTGTGGTTGCCGCCCGAGCTTCTGGCCGAGACCCTGCCCGAGCTCGACGACAATATCCGCGAAGAGGTGCTGGAGCGGGTCCCGCACGGCACCCTGGCTGAGGCGCTGCAGGAACTGGATTCCGACGACGCCGCCGCCGTCGTCGAAGACCTGGAAGACGACCAGCGCGAACGCGTTCTGGCCGCCATGCCCGAAGTCGATCGCGCCGCCATCGAAAGCAGCCTGGGCTATGCGGAAGAGTCCGCCGGCCGCCTGATGCAGCGCGAGGTGATGGCCGCGCCCCAGTTCTGGAGCGTGGGCGACACCATCGACCACATCCGCAAACAGGGCGACGACCTGCCCGAGCTTTTCTTCGACATCTATGTCGTCGATCCGCTGAACCGTCCGGTCGGCGGCGTGCCGATCAGCGGTCTTCTACGCGCCGCCCGAACCGTCGCCCTGACCGATCTGATGGAGCCGATCAACGAGATCGCCGTCGATCAGGATCAGGAAGAAGTCGCCTACATCTTCGAGAAATACCACCTGATCTCGGCGCCCGTCGTGGACGCGGCCGGTCGGCTGGTCGGTCAGATCACCGTCGATGACATCGTCAACATCATTCAGGAAGAAAACCGCGAGGACATTCTGCGTCTGGCCGGTGTCGCAGACGAGGACCGCGGTTCGTCCGTGCCCGAGATCGTGCGCGGTCGCGTGCCCTGGCTGGCGATCAATCTGGCGACGGCGGCGCTGGGCGCCAGCGTCATCGGCCTGTTCGAGGCCACCATCCAGCAGATCGTCGCCCTCGCCGTCCTAATGCCGATCGTCTCGGCCATCGGCGGCAACGCGGGCACCCAGGCCCTGACCGTGACCGTGCGCGCCCTGGCGACACGCGAGCTGAACAGTTCGAACGCCCCGCGCACCTTCTGGCGTGAAATGATGGTCGGCCTGGCCAACGGCCTGATCCTGGCCCCCCTAATCGGCATCGCGGCCGGCTTCTGGTTCCGGGACGAAGACTGGAAGATCGGCCTGGTGATAGGCGCGGCCATGATCCTGAACCTGCTGGTCGCCGCTTCGATCGGGGTCCTGACGCCCCTGACCCTGTCCAAGCTGAAGTTCGACCCTGCCGTGTCGTCGGCCGTGTTCGTCACGGCGACCACCGACTTCTTCGGCTTCTTGATCTTCCTTGGTCTGGCCACACTGGTGCTGCTCTAGACACGACGCGGACGATCCGGCGCGGCCCTTGCTGGGAGCGGTGCGAGCGCCGCGCGCCTGTTTCCAATTGGGTCAACTGTGTCTGACGTCCTCCCCAAACCGAGCAAGGTGTCCCGCGAGGGCGTCCTGCTGATCAAGAGTTTCGAAGGCTTCCGGCCTCGGGCCATGCAGCGCAGCGACGGTCGCTGGGTCATCGGCTATGGCCACACCCAGTCGGCCCGCGAGGGCGCGAGGGTGTCCGAGGCCGAGGCCGAACTGCTTATGCAATACGACCTGATCCCGGTCGTGCAGGCCGTGACCGATCATGTCCGCGTTCCCCTCAACCAGCATCAGTTCGACGCCCTGGCCAGTTTCGCCTTTTCCATCGGCGCTGACAGGTTTGCCGCCTCCGACGTGGTCGAACAGTTGAATGCGGGGTCTGCCCGGCAGGCGTCGGCGTCTTTGAGCGCCTGGGCCGATGAAGCCGCCGCAGAGACGCCAACCCGCCGTCGTTCCGCTGAACACGCGCTGTTCAACGCCGCACCCGGCGCGCCGGTTACCTTGGCGGATCTTTTGGCCGCGCCCCTGCCGTCTCCTTTCGAGACGGATGAACCGACCCTCCCCGCCGTCGACGGCGCCCTGGATGAAGCCGTCGCTCCCTTCCCGGCGCAAGACGGCGCAGCGCTGGCTCAAGCGACCACCGCGCCTCAGCCCCACGCCGTCTATGCCGCGACGGCTGTCGGTGCGCTCCCGGACGTCGTGCCGTTGACCGGGCAATCGGAGACCGTCTCCGTCGCTGCGCCGATCATCGCGGCCAACGACATCCACGCGCCGGTTGAGGCCAAACAGCCTGAGACGCCGTCGGGCTTCGCCGATGCGCAGAAGACCAGCGTGGTGCTGACCGCGCCGGGACTGGCCGAAGCCGCGTCCGGCGACAGCGCCGCCGCAACGGCCATTGAGGTTGATGCGACACCCAGCGAAGACGTGCTGAGCACGCGCGAAGTCGTGGCCCGCGCTCGGGCCAAGCGGCGCTCGGGCCTGGGGGAAACCCTGACCTTCGTCATCATGGGCGGCCTGGGCGCCCTGTGTCTCGGCGTCGCTATGGCCGCCTTTCGCCGCGCGTCGATATCGAACAGCAGCGACACCGCCACGGTCGCTTGGGTCCTGATCCTGGTCGCCGCCGCCTGCCTGGGGGTGTCGGGCTACAACTGCTATCGGCGCTGGGGACGGGCTGACCGCGTCTGACAGCGCTTGGCGAAAGGCCGTGCGCGATGCTACGCCCTAGCGCATGAGCATTCCCTTCGCGCCCCAATCCATGGAATTCGGCCTTGGCGATAACGCCGACGCCATCCGCGACACCACCGCCCGCTGGGCCGCCGATCGCCTGGCCCCGCTGGCCGCCGAGATCGACGAAAAAAACGAATTCAAACGCGAACTCTGGCCCGAGATGGGCGAACTGGGCCTGCACGGAATCACTGTCGAGGAAGAGTTCGGCGGCCTTGGCCTGGGCTACCTCGAACATGTCGTCGCGATGGAGGAAGTGTCGCGTGCCTCGGCCTCGATCGGCCTGAGCTACGGCGCCCACTCCAACCTGTGCGTCAATCAGATCCGGCGCTGGGGCACGGACGAGCAGAAGCAGAAATATCTGCCCAAGCTGATCAGCGGCGAGCATGTCGGCTCGCTGGCCATGTCCGAGGCCGGATCAGGTTCCGACGTCATGTCGATGCGCACCCGCGCTGAAAAGAAGGGCGATCGCTACATCCTGAACGGCACCAAGTTCTGGATCACCAACGCGCCCCACGCCGACACTCTCGTCGTCTACGCCAAGACCGATCCGGATGCAGGATCAAAGGGTTGCACCGCCTTCCTGATCGAAAAGGGCATGAAGGGGTTCAGCGTCAGCAAGAAGCTGGACAAGATGGGCATGCGCGGTTCGGACACCGCCGAACTGGTTTTCGAAGATTGCGAAGTGCCGGAAGACAATATCATGGGTCCGCTGGGCGGCGGCGCCGGCGTGCTGATGAGCGGCCTGGACTATGAGCGCGCCGTTCTGGCCGCCGGTCCGCTCGGCATCATGCAGGCAGCACTCGACGTGGTCTTGCCCTATGTCCGTGACCGCAAGCAGTTCGGCAAGCCGATTGGCTCGTTCCAGCTGATGCAGGGCAAGATCGCCGACATGTACGTCGCCCTGAACAGCGCCCGCGCCTATGTCTATTCGGTCGCCCGGGCCTGCGACGCCGGCCTGACAACGCGCTACGACGCGGCGGGTGCGATCCTGCTGGCGTCCGAAAATGCGGTGAAGGTCACGATGGAGGCCGTTCAGGCCCTGGGCGGCGCCGGCTACACCAAGGAATGGCCGGTTGAACGACTGGTTCGCGACGCCAAACTCTATGACATCGGCGCCGGCACCAACGAGATCCGCCGCTTCCTGATCGGACGGGAACTGCTCGGCGGCTGACGCCTTGTTTCCGCAAAAGGAGACAGACCATGCCCGCCAAATCCGCCGCTCAGCAGAAGGCCGCCGGCGCCGCCCTGTCGGCCAAGCGAGGAGACACGCCGAAGTCAAAGCTGAAGGGCGCGTCCAAGTCCATGGTCGAGTCCATGACGGAAAAGCAGTTGGAAGACCTTGCCGAAACCAAGCGCAAGGGCAAACCCGAACACGTGCAGGACTGAGACACAGTCGATTTATCTGATCGCCTGTCCGTCCTGTAAGTGGCGATCCGCGCGCCGACCGCCTAGATGGGCGCAATCTCCAGCCGAGCGCCCCGCCTGATGCCCGCCCAACCGCCTCCGAACGACGACCTGCGGCGGTTCTCCGACGTTCTTGAAGACCTCGGCCACGCCCCAGAACCCAAGCTGACCATGGCCGAACTGGTCGCGTCGTTCGGCGAGCGCGGCTTTGGGGCCATGATTCTGATCCTGTCGCTGCTGGCGCTCCTGCCCTGGCCGCCGGGCGGCAAGGCGGTCTTCGCCGTACCGATCATCCTGATGTCCCTGGAACTCGCCTTCCAGAGGCAGAGCGTGTGGTTGCCGCGCTGGATGTTGAAAGCCTCTGTGTCTCGCGCCGCATACACGTCCTTGATCGCCACGCCGTTCGCAGCCCCGGCCTGGCTACGCCGCTGGGTCCTGTCGGCAAAGGTGCGGATCGCCGGGCGCCGCTACATCTTTTCCGACGGCGTGAGGCGCGCCGTTCGCAGACGCCCGAACGGCCTGAGCGTCCTCAAGATGGTGCGCGCCATCGAACGCTTAACCCGCCCTCGCCTGCCGCTGCTGACCGGCGATGTCGCCGACACCTTCACCGGCCTGGTCTGCGTCGTGCTGGCCCTGATCATGGCCTTGCCCATCCCGTTTGGAGACGCCCTGCCCGGCATCGCCCTGGTTCTGTTCGCCCTGGGCATGATGCAGCGCGACGGGGTCGCCATCCTGCTCGGCGTCGTCGCCACCGCAGCCAGCGCTCTTTATCTGTTCCTGATCTGGGCGACGGTGGTCGAGGTGGCCCAGCACGTGACCGGCTGGTTCGCCAAACTGCTGCACTGACGGCGACAAAAAGGGCCGCCGGGTTTCCCCGACGACCCTTCATTGCCTGACCGCGAACGGTCCGGCCGCAACTCAGTCTGAAAGGCTCAGACCAGGCCCTCTCCGAGGACCAGGGTCGCGGTCGCCGCTCGCGATTGATGACAATGAGACACTGGATCACCTCCTTTCGACTGTTGAACAGGGAGCTGAAACATAAGACGGCTCAACGCCTTGCGCCAATGGGCTTCGCGCTTTCGTGAACGCGTGCCGACCTACTGCGTCGGCGACGCCCCGCCGGACAGGCCCTGCATGATCATGCGATTGATATCGATCAGATCCTGAAAGCTCTCTTCGCCCCGCATGATCGCCGAGGAATGGCGATTGATGAACAGGCTCAGGGAAATGATCTGCGCGCGCATCGGAGCGCCCAGGGCGTTGCCTGCATCGCTGCACTCGCCGGCCAGCGTCGACCAGAGGCGCCGATTCCAGTCCAGCGCGTCGATACGTGTGGCGATGTCGGACTCGTCGACGGTCGAGGCGTGAACCAGAGCGCGCGTGACCTGACCGAACAGACGGTACTCCAGGTCGCGCGGGCTCTCAGCCCTCGCTGTCGCCGCTGTGTAGGCCTGAAGCGACATTCAGCACTCTCTCTTCATACTCGACAATCTTACGCGCCGACATCAGGGCCTTATAGTATTCGCGCGCCAGCACATGACGCGAGGCCGAGACGCATTCGGCCAGGACGTCCGGGTTCTGCGTCGCGCCCATGAATTCGGTGATCCGCAGAGCGAGTTCGTCGAAGAACTTCGACGCCGAACTCTCGTCCAGATACATCATCATGATCGGGAAATAGATGCGGCGTGCGGGCGTGGTGACGTCCTCGGCCTGCATGATGTCCTTCTCGCGCAGGACGCTGGCGCGGTTTTGGAGGATCAGCACGCCGCGACGATCGCCGTTCTGGACCACGGCGCCATTCAAAACGAACTTCTCGCCGGGTTTCAGCGACAGCTTCAAGGCCATTGAGGACCGTACTCCAGTCGTGGTCGAGCCGGTCGCGCACGACGGCTCAGAGTGAATCAGACCCTACCCCGGCATCGGTTAACCATCCCTTGTGAGATCGATCCGCTGGAACGCGTATCGTCGCCGTTGCGTTGGCTTGTCGAAGAGGAGACGACCATGCCGGACAACGACTATCAGGACGATCAGGAACAGTCTGAGACGTTCGACGAAACCCATCTGGACGACGAGGGCGACGGCGGATTTCTGCTGGATGAAGCCGACCAGGTGCTGGACGTGACCCAGGCCGATGGCGACGCCGACGAAGAGGATTTCGACGAGGACGCCGAGGTCGATCTCGATGACCAGTTGGCCCTCGACGGCATCGAACGCGAAGCCGACGCCCTGTTGGGCGTCGATGGCGAAAACCGCGATCAGATCGACGCCGAAGGCGGGCCTCCGTCAGCACCAGATGAAGTCGAGCTCGTCTATTCGGGCCTCATGGAAAACGAACGCGGCGCACAGGCCAGCGCCGCCCATTGGGAGGCCAAACGGCTCTCGGATGACGACATCACGGACCTGGGATACGGCCCGGACGGCGATCAAGACGCTCCGGCGCGATAAGGAGAGAATGACATGACCGACGACAAAGCCCGTCACGACGCGTCGCCCGACGCCCCGCACGCCAAGCGCACGACCTCGCAGGGCGGCGTGCCGGACCAGCTCGACAAGATCGACAAGTCCGACAGCCGCCAAGAAGCGCTGGTCGATGAAGGCTTGGAAGAGACCTTTCCCGCCAGCGATCCAGTCTCGGCCAAGCGCATCACCTGATCGCTGTTCACGACGCAAGTGATCCGCTAACCCACTCCGTGGAAACACGGAGTGGGTTTTTCTATGAACCGTTTCGAAGGCACGGACCGTTATATCGCCACGAGCGACCTCAAGGTCGCGGTGAATGCCGCGGTCGCACTGGAGCGTCCCCTGCTGATCAAGGGCGAGCCCGGCACAGGCAAGACGGTCCTGGCCTATGAGATCGCCAAGGCCTTCGATGCGCCGTTGATCACCTGGCACGTCAAATCCACGACTAAGGCCCATAACGGCCTTTATGAGTACGACGCCGTCAGCCGCCTGCGTGACAGCCAGTTGGGCGAGGAACGCGTGCATGACGTCCGCAACTACCTGAAGAAGGGCAAGCTGTGGGAGGCCTTTACCGCCCCTGCCCGTCCCGTCCTGCTGATCGACGAGATCGACAAGGCCGACATCGAGTTCCCGAACGACCTGCTTCAGGAACTGGATCGGATGGAATTCTACGTCCAGGAAACGGACGAGACGATCCGCGCCGAAGTTCGTCCCATCGTCATCATCACCTCCAACAACGAGAAGGAACTGCCCGACGCCTTCCTGCGGCGCTGCTTCTTCCACTTCATTCGCTTCCCCGACGCCGAGACCCTGTCCGCGATCGTCGACGTGCACTTCCCCGGCATCAAACCGCGCCTGGTGTCCCAGGCGCTGAAGACCTTCTACGAAATCCGCGACACGCCGGGCCTGAAGAAGAAGCCGTCAACCTCGGAGCTTCTGGATTGGCTGAAGCTGCTGCTGGTCGAGGATATCGATGCTGAGACCCTGCGTGAGAAGACGCCAAACAAGCTGATCCCGCCGCTGCATGGCGCGCTGCTCAAGAACGAGCAGGACGTGCATCTGTTCGAACGTCTGGCCTTCCTGAACCGCCGCGAAGGCTCGCGCCCCGGCGGCTGACCCTGTGATTACCGCGATTTCACTGGATCACGCGGCCGCAGCGGGCAGAATGGAGGCCAAGAGAGGTTCGACCATGCGTCATATCCTGCTTTATCTAGCCCTCAGCGCCAGCCTGGCCGCCTGCGACGGCGACAACTCGGTCCGCATCACCACCACCTCGTCCAGCGACGATCAGGGCGCAGGCGTATTAAAGGTGATCGACGCCCTGCAATGCCCCGACAATCTTGGCGTTCTGACGCGAAAGGGCCTGGCGGCGGCGGGCGGCGCGAACTGCGTCTATGGCGGCCCCAAGGGCGCCGACGTCGTGCTGCATCTGGTCAAGCTGGACGGTCGCTCCGTCGATGACGTCCTGCGGGACTTCGAAGCGCGCGCCAGCGCCGATCTGCCCCATACGGTCGCGCGCTTGGCCCCGGGCGCAGGCGATGCGCCGCCGCCTCCGCCATCGATCGAGGCAGGCGATACGACTTCCGTCCAGGCGCCTGGGGTCGACATCAAGACGCGCGGCGAAGACGCCTCGGTCCGCCTGCCGGGCCTGAAGATCGAGACCCAGGGCGATAACGCCAGCGTCCGCATCGGCGGCATCAACATCCAGTCCAAGGACGGACAAAACGTCCGCACAGAAACCTCGACGGTCAGCGTGGACGCCAACGACAACTCCACGCGCGTGCGCACCCGTGCGCCGGGCGCGGCGACGCGCATGACCTATATTCTGGCTGACGATCAGCCCGGCGATGCGGGCTGGCGCCAGGTCGGCTTCGAGGCGCGCGGCCCCAGCGGCGGCCCGATCGTCATCGCCGTGGTCAGGTCCAAGGATCGTAGAAACGACGGCATTTTCGACGACGCCAAGGAACTGGTCACACTGAACGTCGGACGCTGACGCGGCGATTTCCTGCGCCGTCTGGTGCCTCCCGCTTGATCCCGGCGTATCTTTGCGTCACCTGACCAGCCGACAAGCGATCAGGACACGCGATTTGGCCGAGCGCCCCACCAAGAAGAACGCCACCCGCGCCTGGCAGCGCATGCTGTCCGGTCGTCGCCTGGATCTGCTGGACCCGTCGCCGTTCGACATCGAGATCGAGGACATCGCTCACGGCCTGGCGCGCGTCGCCCGCTGGAACGGTCAGACCATCGGCGAGCACGCCTTCTCGGTCGCCCAGCACTCGTGCGTGGTCGAAGAGATCGCCGCCCACATCAAGCCCGGCCTGGATCCGAAATGGCGTCTGGCCGCCCTGCTGCACGACGCCTCGGAATACGTCATCGGCGACATGATCTCGCCGTTCAAGGCGGCGCTCGGGGCCGGGTACAAGGACTTCGAGGCCAAGCTGGAAGCCGCGATCCACCTGCGCTACGGCCTGCCGCCCAAGACGCCGCAGACGATCAAGACGCTGATCAAGAAGGCCGACAAGGCCTGCGCCTTCTTCGAGGCGACGCAGCTGGCGGGTTTCACTGAAAAGGAATCGCTGGGCTTCTTCGGCAGCCCGCCCGAGGGATACAGCCTGACGATCGAGCCTCAACCTGCGCCCGTCGCCCAGGCCCGATATCTGGAACGCTACCGCGTCCTGGCTGGCGCTGTCGGCCTGATCCCCGCCGACGACGCCTGGCACACGGAATAACACGATGACCCAAGGGGCGGAGGACGGCGTTCGCATCGGTCTGTCGGCGGTCGTGATGACCCTGAAAGACCGACAGGCCGTCGTCCTGACGACCCCGACCGAGGACGGTTCGCGGGCCCTGCCCTTCGGGCCGTTTGATCCCGTGCGCGACCGCACCTTCGAGCGCGCCCTGCGGGACTTTGTGACCGCCCAGACAGGGTTCCGACTAGGCTTCGTCGAACAGCTCTACACCTTCGGCGACGCGGGCCGCGCCTCGCCGCGCGCGACGCCCGGCCCCGGCCGTTACAGAGAGGTCTCCGTCGGCTATCTGGCCTTGACGCCCGACGCGGCGGAAGGCCAGACCCACGACGCCCGCTGGGACGCCGTGTTCGAGTTCTTTCCCTGGGAAGATCGGCGCGGCGGTCACGATGCGCGAATCATGGAAGGCCTGCACGCCTGGGCCGATGGCGACGAGCACCGCCTGGCCCGCGCCCGCGCCCTGTTCGCCCTGACGCCCGAGCACCGCTGGAACGAGGAGCGGGTCCTGGAGCGCTATGAACTGCTTTACGAAGCGCGTCTGGTCGCAGAGGCCTGGCGCGACGCCGACCTGTCACCCACACAGCCCATGCCGGGCCGCATCATGTCCTCGGATCACCGGCGCATCCTGGCGACGGCGCTTGGCCGTCTGCGCAGCAAGCTGAAATACCGCCCGGTCCTGTTCGATCTGACTCCCGGCGTCTTCACCCTGTCTGAACTCCAGGCGGGCGCCGAGGCCGTGTCGGGCCTGAGCCTGCACAAGCAGAATTTTCGACGCGGCGTAGAGCGCACGGGGCTGGTCGAACCCACCGGACAGCTCTCTTCCACCACGGGTGGCCGACCCGCCGAACTGTTTCGATTCAAGGGCGTGGACGCCCAGACCGGCGCCGCGCCGGGCCTGTCTTTGCCCGCGCAAAGATAGCGTCGGATTTCTTTCACAGACGGGTTGCGAAGCGCTGCGGCTCCGACTAGAGAAGCCCCTCGCTCGACCAAGCGATACCGGCGCCGCGGAGAGGTGGCAGAGTGGTCGAATGTACCGCACTCGAAATGCGGCGTGCCTGGAAGGGTACCGTGGGTTCGAATCCCACCCTCTCCGCCATTTCCTATTGATTTAGCTTAGGAAATTGCCCCACGCCGGGGGCTACCCATCAATCGGCCCATCAATAGCGAAATCGCCTGTTTTCGTTCGGATCAAAGTCACGAACCGCGCGATTTTTTCTCCGGGTCGAGACCGGACGCCCGCCGAAGACGAGCCATCGTGCTCTGAACAGAACGGCCAGTGGCGAGGTCGAGCATAGCGCTTGCGATGTTGAAGCGGAGGATTGGTGGCGTCGTTGGATCATCAGCGAGCGCGCGCAACACGGCTTTCGCATCCTCTGGATCTTGCTTGCCGGCAAGCATCGCCTTCAGTTCGCGAAATCGTTCAGGTGATACCTGGTTCGGGTTGTCAGTCATTGAAGCGCTCTCCCAATATCTGTCGGATCGCGTGGGCCCGGCTATTCGGCTTGGGCAGGCCCTTGTGGCGAGCTTCCGCGCTCAGCCACCCGTCGAGCTTGCCCAGCATTTCTGGCTGAAGCCTGACCAGGACAGGCACACCCTGACCCGTGGGGGCGGGGCCCCGGCGCTTCTTTGATATCAGAGTATCTTTACCATCCATGTAAACCCTGATATCAGAATGTCGGACCAGGCGGAAGCTACCAACGACCGCCCGGCCCTAACCGCAACCGATCCTTAGGAGATCAGGTCATGGCTGCACACGCCAATAGCACACCTGTGCCCATCGCACAGACCATCCCTCTCATGACCCTCAGCAGCCTCGCGACTTACGCTCGCGCCGCCTGCGTCGCCGTCGATACCGACGAGCAGGTCAACGCCCTGCTCGACATCGAAGCCGGCATCTGGCGCGAGTTCGTCGCCCGGCCGGTCACGAAGGCCGCTGAAGCCCAGATCAAGCTGACGGCCCTGCTCCGCGATCTCCACGACCGCGACGAAGCCTCGCCCGACGTCGCCATGATCCTGACCCAGGTCGTGATGTGGCTGAATGGGGTGCGGGGCCAATGAGCGTCGATCTGGCCATCCATCCCGCCGCCACCCGCCATCAGTTCCGGGCTCAGGTCTGCCGGTTGATCGACCGCCTCATCAACGTTCTAGATGACATCGACGGCGATCCTGATCTGGAGCCCGCCGGCGACGACGAACCCAGCCTTTCGGCGGCCGTCCCCATCCTGTCATGGCACGGATCGCAGGACGCTTGGCTTCAGGGGCCAGACGACGACCGGGAGGACGAGAGCGAAGACGAAGGTGCCCAATGCGACGACGAAGGCCACGACAGCGATCGCGAGCCCAGCTTCGGCGGGGTGACTATGGCGACGTTCGGGCACGATGAGGCGTCAGAAAATGGCACTCCAGAGACCCACGAGGCGGCGCAATGATCGCCGCCAACGACAACCAGCCGCCCCTCTCGGACGACGCCCGCGCTGTGATGGTCGAGGCCATCCTTGATGAATTCGATCTGCTCTGCCTGGGGACACCGTCACCGGATCGGATCGAAGCCGAAATCCGACAGCGGACCATCCACTAGGCCAGGAAGGGTCTGCCGAAATACCGGCAGACCCTTAGCCTAGTTCAGTGCAACGCTCAGACGCGCCCTCAGGGCAAAGCGCTCGGATCGTGTAGGGCCTCAATCGGCCGTCTGGCATCTCGGCCATACAGGTGACTTCCTGGGGCAGGTCCGGGCTGCCAACAAGCGGCTCCGACCTAGCAGGCCGCGCCATGGCCCACTCAGCGTCCGCCGCTCCTTTCAGTTTCAAGCCCACAATGCAGTGAGCGACGAAGTCCGCGCCCCGGGTGCTGCCGCCAGTCTCGATACGGCGATCCCGCTCGTTGGTTGCCATGAACACGACCAGCAGCGCGACCACGCCCGTCACGACGAGGAGAAGGCCAGCGCCCCCACACCCGACCGCGCCCTTCCCTACCGACTTCCAACTATCGCCCGCCATCGTTGTCCCTCAGCTCCGCCAGCGAAGTGGTAGCAGAGCCAGCACCCGTTCGCACCACAGGAGCGCTAAGGCGATGGGGCGCCCTATCCTCTCGGCACGGCGATTCATACGAATGCGGTGAAGCGTCACGCCTAGGCCACCATGACCTGACATCAGAACCCTTAGCCGATCGCTCTCTGCCCCCTCGATAGGCCCGACCGTCCAGCTCTCGATATGGACCGACCCTCCCGGCGTCGGGGGGGCGCGCAGGACAAACGCCAGCAGATCACCACCCAACAGCAGAGGATCCGCTGCCCCTTCGGTTGCCGAAATATACTCGGAGCGCGCCCGCCTCTCGCGGTCGTCGGCAACCTGGCGCGCGACAATCTCAACCATCCGGTCCAGGCTGCTACCCGTCGTCGGCATGGCCTCCAACGCGGCCATGTCCAAGGGCGGAGGCTTGAGGGTATATCCGTCGGCCAGGGCGACCGGTTCGAAATCGTCGCGAGAATGCATGATCCAGCCTTGGACGCGCTGGGCCTGCCTGCTCCACCCCCAAATGAAAAGGGACGACCGATGCGCGGAACGGTCATCCAGCGCATTGAAAATGCCTTTCAGCAGCGCGGGCTGGATGGGCAGGACATCATCAAGGTCTGAACCAATCGAAAGCTGCAGATGGGTCAGCCAACGGTCAAACAGGTCGCCGCTGCCGGTGGACGCGATCAGGAGGCCCAATCGCTGGATTGGCACAACCTTGCTCGCAAAGCCGGTCGGGCCGGTTGCCCTGAAGGTGCCGGCCTGGGTGTCGCAGACCACCAGACAGGCCTCAGCGGTCAGAAGTGAGTTCACAAGGCTCACAGGGTCACCTCCGACGGCCCGCTCAGCGTGACGTAGCTGCCATCGCCATCCGGCGTCATGCCCATGGCCAGTCCTCCGTTGGCAAAGCCGGGAAGGCCACCGCCGTTGATCATTTCCAGGAGCGGCAGATGGCGCCGCGTCTGTTCGGCGTTGATGACGAACTCGCCGTTGGAGAGCCGCGCCAGGATACTGTCGGACTTGTCGGACCCCGGCCCACTAACCCGGCCGCCCCCAGCGAAGCCGAGGAACCCCGCGATTTTAGTCAGCCAGGACACGCCCTGCGCTGCGCTTGCGGTCTTTGCTCCGGTAGTTGCGATGTCGCCGCCGCCGAAAAGAGAGCGGGCCAACGGTTCTGTGATCGATTGGCGAACCGCGATCGCTGCGAGGTCGGCGATGATCTGCCGGGCGACGTTGGAGAAGACGTCTCCAAGGTTCCGGCTGTTGACTATGGCGTCCACGAGGCCGGCGTTCAGCGCATCAAGGCCGTCGACGGCCACCCTCTCATACGCCTCGCGGATTTGGTCGGCGTCAGTAAGGGCGCGATCTCGCCACTGATCCAGCGGCCCCATCGTGTCACGAATCACGCCCTCGGTTTGCGCCTTGAACACGCGATCCTGGTCGGCGATCATCGCCTTCTGAACTTGGGGGGGTGCTTTGAGGAAGTTCGGGTCGCGCTGCAAATCCTCGCGGGCGCGACGCTGTGCTTCCTTCAGAAGGTCTAGCTCGATCACCCGACGCGCCGCTGCGGACTTCGCGGCGCCCGATTGAAGCGAGAGCAGTTGGACCGTCAGATCGCTGACCATTCGCTCCTGGGCGATGCGCTCGGCATCGAGGTCGCGGAGAAGGATGGCGTTGCGCACGCGGTCTTCCCTGAGGGCGACTTCGCGGTTCGCCGCGTCTAGCTGCTGCCGCTCCGCCTTTGTGATGTCCTTGCGGGCTTCGCGGCTATCCAGCTGGGCGCGTTCGGCGGCGCGCTCGGCTTCAAGCTGGGCCGTCTCAGAGTCGAACCTCTGCTGCACGGTCATCGTCTCTTCGTCGATGATGCCTAGAGCGCGGGCGCGAAGCTTGTTGATTTCGGATTCGACCCTTTCAGCGCGCCGCGCCTCCCGTTCGGCCGATCGATCAACCGGGACGCGGGGCGCGGGAATGTCGAGCGTGCCGCCCGTAGTGCGGTCCGTGCGCTGTGGCGCGGAAGTCAGGGCGCGCTCATTCTTCAGCCGATAGATCTCGTTGATCTGTTCCTGGTTGCGCGTGAAAGTCTCATAGGCGTTGGGGCCCATGCTGCGCGCCATAATCGCGCCACCGGGTCCGGCCGCGCCACCTGAGGCCCCCACGACGGCGGCCCGGTCTGCCTCTCGCCCCTTCATGGCCTCGACTGACCCATACCTCAGCATCAGGTTGGAGTTTTCGACCGTCAGGCGCTGAAGCTGTCGATCCAAGCCGCGCGTTGTCCGATCGTCTAGCTGGCGCCACGCATCCATAGCGTCGCTGAGGGCCACGGCGAGCTGCGAGACCCACCCCACAACCGTCATGATCGCCGGCACAAGGTCGATGAAGGCGGACTTCAGTTGAATGTCGATGACCTGGCTGAGCGTGTCGAACTCGCCCTGAGCGGCGCTCGCTCGCCTGATCATCTCTTGGTCCATGACAATGCCAAGGCTTCGCGCTTCGTCCCTGAGGGTAGCGACATCAACCGCACTGTCCCGCAAGGCGTTGGAGAGCGGGCCCAGACCGAGCTGCTCGGCAATCGCGGCGCGGTCGGCCTCTGACTTGAGGTTCTTGATCGCGTCAGTGACGTAGTCCAGCGCCTCCTCGGTCGATTTGAACCCCCTCAACTCTTCCGGCCCGACCTTCAGGAAGCCGAAGGCCTTCACCGCAGATTTCGATGTGCCGGCCGTGGCCTGGGCCAGTTTATTGGCGAAGCTGTCCAGCGCCTTGTCCGCGTCCTTCGCGTCGGCGCCGGTCTGTTGGGCAACGAAGCGCCACTCTTGCAGGGCATCCGTTCCGACGCCCACCTTGCGCGCGCTGTTCGCCAGGTCATCCGCCATCCGCAGACCCTGCACACCCAAGTTAAGGGCGCCAGCCGCAGCCAGACCGAGCAGAGTGACTAGGCCGGTGACAACAGTCGTCATCTTGCCGACCAGTCCTGAAATCGCTCCGCCGATCCGGTTTCCACCGGCCCCTGCATCACGCTCAGCCTGATCAATCCAGCCGATCAGGTCGCGTCGGGAATCGTCTAGGTCTTGCTTCAGCTTCTGGCGGATCGCGCGAAGCTCAAATACGGCGCTGCCGACTACTGGACCGTCCATTGGTCACCTTTCGAAAAATAGCCCCCCGCGACAGCAAGCACGGGGGGCAGTTTGTGCGACGGCTCCGAACGACCAGAGGCCGTCGCTACGCCGGTAACCCTCAAAAACCGGCGCTCGGACATCAGGCCACCTCGGACAAGGAAGGCGGCTCAACACCCAAGTCGTTAGCTGCGTCGCGCGCGCCCTTGGCGAGGCCAGGCAGCACGTTCCGCAGGATTTCGCGTGATCGATGGAAGGCCCGCTCATCCTCGCAGCGCTGGCGGTGACGCTCGGCGGCTTCCTTGATCGTCTCGTATTCAGCGACGTAGTCGGCGTGGGACGAGATGCAGCGCTGCAGCTCATGTTCGGAGCGGGCGCGATCCGCGGTCACCTTCGCAGAGGCGCCGCGCTCAGCCTGCAGCCGGGTCTTCTCGATGAAGCCCCAGACGTGGCAAGCTTCAACGATAAGGTTCAGGCGCCGCACCTGCGACTGGTCGCGGGGGATCAGGCCGCCGATGCCATGACGAGCGCGCCACGACGCCTCGTCTGGGTGTTCGAAACCCACCGGCCGCTCTTCGGTAAACAGGCGCTCACGCAGAGACTGGCGCTCAGCACCGCTGGGCTCGCGAAGCGGCCCGTCGCCGGGGTGTAGCTGCTCCCGGATTTGCTCGATGCGCTTTTCGGCGTCGCCGGCCCTGATCATCAGGGGGTCCGGGTTCATGGGATGGATCACTGGCCATGCGGGGCAACCAGCCAAATCCTCGCCGTAGAACTCGGCCGGATCGAGGGTCAGCGTCAGGTCAATCACCGGCTTTACGTCTTCGACGTCCGCCATGGTCAGTCCTCCGCCTTCGGCAGTTTGTAGAGGCTCTGCGAGATCGGCTTAACGGTGTTGGTCACCTGCTCGCCGTCCTGGACAGCCTTCGGCGGCGTATGGCCCGGCCGGTCGACAGGAAGCCGGTATCCGAGGCGGCTTTTGTCGGCGGCATTGGCCACCGCATCGCTTCCGGCTGGCGGCCGAAACCCGAACGATCCAGCCAAGCGCTCGGTGTTGACCACGGGCTGAGCTGCGGCCTCTTGGCGGCCCAGCTCTTTGCCGACCTCCATAGCCACCATCAGGCCGATCTGGGCGGCCAGTGTCGGTTTGCCCTTGGGCTTGTCGTTTGTGATCGCGGTCTTGGTCATGGGTAGTCCTTTCAATGCAGAGGGAAGTTGCCCTCGACCCGCTCACGCAGGGCGTAGGCGGCGAGGATGGGGTTGATGCGGGTCTCAATGGCGCGGGCGATTTCGGCGTCCACCTGGGCGCGGCTGAGGGCATCGCGGCGGGCGATCTCGGCGGCGAGGCACTCGACTTGGCGGCGCAGGTGGTCGAACGCGTCGTCAGACACATCGCCCACGATGTCGGCCGGCTGATCGGTCATGCTCGGCCTCCCGAGGTATAGCGCGGCGCCACGCGGGCGGACTTTCCGACAGGAGCGTCACGCCGTCCCGACTTCAGGAACATGGCGACGGTCGAAACCTTCCGGGGCTGGATCAGCGACAGGACGCCAGCGACGGCGTTGGCGAGGTCGTCATGGCCGTTCGGGGCGTGGTCGATAGATTCCTTGCCGCCGCGCGCCACGCGACGCTCTAGGCCCACGATCTGCGTCACCAGCATGGGGTTATCGAGGAGATCGGCTGTGCGGCTATTCAGGCCGGGCAGCATGTCGCGGTAGAGATCGCTGCGGGGCCGGTCTGCGACATTGTAGGCGATGCCGTTTTTGCGGAAACGCTCGCGCGGCCATTCGCCGGCGTAGCGGTCGCCGGTCACTTCGGTGATGCCGTATTCATTCAGCAGCCCGCAGAAGTCCTCCACGACCGCCTCCGGGCTGAAGGGTGGCTTGCGCTCTCGGACGGCGTCCAGGACGGCCATCTCGCCGTCAGCATGGCCGATGGCCAGCGTCATGGCGTCGTTCGAACCACCAGAGGGATCGACGAAGGCGAAATAGGTGACCCAGCCGACCGGTCGGCGTTCGGTGACGCCCTGCGAGACACACGCATCGACCACGTCACGATCGATGAAGGCCTGAACGTCGTTGCGGAACTCGCCCCCGTATTCGGAGGCCGCCGCCGCCGCGTCGCGCGCATAGGCACGGTCAACGACCCGCTGAGGCAGCGTCGAGTTGAACTCGCGGGATGCGCCCTTCGCGACCAGGACAACCGGATCGCCGTTGGCGCCGTAATCGCGGCGGAAGGTGCCATACAGCTCGCCGCGCTTGGCGTAGGGGCTGGAGATCACGAAGAGCGGCCCGCCCGTCGTCGCCAGAGAGGGACGCAAGGCGTTCAAGATCTCGCTGTCTGGGTTCGCCGCGCCCTCGATCTGCCAGAAGGCGATTTCGTCAGCGATGGCCGCCACCGCCGTGATCGATCGCACGGTGCGGAAGTTGGCCGGCTTCACCTCGATATCCACCAGCGTGGAGAGGCGGATGGTATCGGCCGTGGGCTCGCCTTCGATCAGATCAGCCAGGACCGGCGAGTGCTGAAGGATGCCCTTGGCGTGCATGAACGCCCTACCCGCTTGGGTGACGCTCGCCGCCAAGATGGGGATGACGCCCCTTTCGCCCGGCGCCAGGAAGGGCGCGTGATCGCAGAGGCCGCCGACATAGGCCGCCAGCGTGCCAGCAGCGCGGGTCTTGCCGCCTCGACGGCCCACGATGCCCCAAAGCTCTTCGACCTGCTCCAGGGGCTCTAGATCGCGCTGGGTCAGTGCCGTGTAGATGGTCCGCTCTTCTTGGTTCAGGGGTTCGCCCATGGCCGCGATCAGCAGCGTCCGCCACGGGAGCCAACTGTCACCCTCGATGGCCCCGCCCAGCAGGTTTGGGTCGGTCAGGGCTTCGCGCATGGAGACGAGCGGCTTCATCCGGCCGCCTCATTTTGCGCCACGGTGGCGCGGGTCTGGAGGTAGGACGCCACGGAGCCCTCAGATTTGAGGAGTCCGCCCCTACGGCTGGGCTGGCGCCGGTTGAGGGACGACAGGGCGCGGATGGCCCCATTGGCCGCCCTGGTCATTTCCTCGGCGGGGACAGTCTCTCCGCGCGCCATGCGGGCCGTCAGGTCTTCCACGTGAACCTGCATGGATGCCGCCGCCCTGATCTGAAGCCGGGTCGCCTCAGTCATGGGGGCGGGTTGCTCTAGCGTCAGAGCCTCAACCAGGTCGCGGTAGCGCCGGGCCGTCACCGACCGGCCATCAACGCCAGGCAGCGAGGCAGAGCCGTTGGTTACACGACTGCGACCGCATCCCTTCTTGATAGCTTGACCCGACCTAGTCACCGGCGAACCGACCTCGTTATTGATGGGTGGCATAGTGGGTTGTTTCCCTCTCTGGGTCAACGAAGGCTTGGACGCTAGGGTTATCGGGGAGACCGCCTCCGCCCAACGTGTCAGCGGGCGGGAAAATGTCGGCGTTTCGGGCTGTCTCTAAGTGAGGTTCCCAAGCCCATCTCTGGACCGGGTCACCCTCGTGGACCTCGACGCAGTCAATCACCTGCAAGCCGGGGACATCCCCACCTGAGCGGAGACGGGACAGACGGGACACACCCCCTATAGGGGTGTCCCCTTTGTCCCCCTCAGGACATGTCCCCCGGGACAGTTTGTCCCCCATCATTTGTCCCCCTCTTCAATGATCCAGCACAGGGGTTCGGCGACCCCGACTATCCCCTTCGCCACCAGTTCCTTGACGGCTCGGGCGAACGACTTCTTGCGGGCCTCGGGCGACGCATCGCTGATCTCCATGCGGTATGCGTATTCTCGCCACAGGGTGACCTTCACGACTTGGGCCCCGTTCGGGATCGGTCCGCCCGGTGATCGCTCGCCGGCCTCTGAGATCGCCTGATTGAGAGCCTTGAGGGCGACCTTCTGCGATGCCGACAGACGTGGCCCCTTGGCTCGCTCTCGGACTGCTGGGGCCTCTAGGATTTCAAACCGACCGCCATCGGAGGCGAGATGGAAGGTCAGGCCGACGCGGCTGTAGTTGCTCTTCGTCAGGGTCAGGGTCAGCAGGCGCCGGTCGTCGGGGTCCGACTGCTCATCGTTGACGGTCAGGTGAAGGAAAGCCCGCGACTGGTTGCGCCAGGCCGTAGAGCCCGACGTGCCCCGCCCGCCCTTCATCCCATCGACGGACGGGTGACCCAGCAACAGGATCGAAATGTCGTGTTCCTTCGCGATGGCGTTGAGCCGGCGCATGAAGGCTGAGACCTGAAAGCGATCGATCTCGTTTCCGCCGAAGATGGCCGCCGCATAGTCCAGGACCAGCAGGTTGGCGCCCACCTCCCGGACTTTGGCCAACAAGCTCTCCATCAGGGGCGTGATGACCAGGTCGCCGGTGTCGGCGAAGTAGGCGACGATCGTGTCCATGCCCACGCCGGGCAGCGCGGTAATGAGCGGGGCGACCTTCTCGAACTCGACGCCAGCTCCGTCGCAGATGCGAATGAGGCGGCGCACGATCTCGTCGGTGTCATCTTCGGCGAAGAGCCCGACGGACTTCCAGCCCAAGACGGTCGTGTCGAGCCACTTGGCGCTGTGCTTCGACGCCATGCAGACCATCAGCCAAAGCGCCAGCAGGGTCTTGCCGGATCCGCCATCGCCATAGAGCGAGGTGACGCAGCCGCCAGGGATCAGACCGGGGACGAGGAAGTATCGCTCATCGGGCTCGCGGCCCACCCACGACGCTAGGTCGATGAAGGGCAGCGCCTCCCCAGTATCATTGGCGGGGGCGACGGTATCGATTGGGAGTGCCTCGGCGGCGCTCATTTGGATCACCCCGCCGCCTGAAGCTGCGTCAGGTGACGGCGGACCTCGCCTACGTTCCAGGCGGTCACCTGGGGTCCGAGCTTGCGCGGCTGCGGAAAGCCGTCGCGCTTGACCCAGCGCCAGACGCTGGCCGGGGTTGCAGAATAGAGGCGGGCGACGGTGCCGATCCGCACGAAGGCGGCATCCGGGAGGGTGTCGAACTCCCTCAGCGCTGCGTCGTCGTTGTTATGGGTTGTCACTGTGTGGCTCCCGTTGAGAGGAAGCCGCACCATCTATGGCGAGTGCGCGGTCAAATAGCCGACGCGATTATTCCGGCGTTTCGATACGCCTACCCGTTTCGATTAATCAGCTCGCCGACCCGGCCGGCGCCAGGCCTCCGGGGCTTCCGTGGCCCAGATACGGTGCTCAAAGCCCCGCTTGGACAGGCCAGGGTGATTTCGTCGGAGCGCTGCGAAAGCCTCCTCCTTGGTCATCTTTCCATCGGCGCTGCGGATCATCTCGAGAAATGCCTTGCGCGCCCTACCCTCTGCAGCCGCAGACGAGACAGGCGTCGCGGCATCGTTCGCGGCTGTCGGCTGGGCCTCGCGGCGCTTCCGGTCGCTCTCCGCAGCAGCCAGCAGCGCGTCCAGCGAATGACCAGCCACCCGACTTTCGACTAGGAGCGGGAACCGCTCGCCAGCATCACCGATCAGTGCTCCGGCCTCAACTGCTGCCCGGGCGCCATCATCCAGCCAGCCAGACGGCGCGGCCGGGACCAGTTGTCCGTCGCGGTCGCGGACATATGCGACGACCGCCCCACTGGCCAGGTAACGCCCCAGCTTGTCGACGCCCCAAATATCGCGGACCGCATCGAGCGGCACGATACCGACGGGAAGAAACCCGCTCATGCTGCACCATGGAGCGAGACGACATCGCCGCTGACGGCGGGCCGGGCGATGAACCGCGCCCAGTCTTCCATCAGGCGCTGGCGCTTGCCGAACAGGTCGCCGCGCCGATAGGCGGCCTCGACCTTGTCGCCAATGGTGTGGGCCAAGGCCATTTCCGCCACATCGCGGGGATAGTTGGTCCGCTCAGCCGCCCAATCGCGGAAGGTCGAACGGAACCCGTGAGACGTGACGTCCACACCCATGCGCCGGAGCACGGCAGTCAGGGTCATGTTCGAAAGCTCAGTCCGCCGCGACGACGGGAACACCAGATCGGTCCCAGCCATGCGAGGCAGGCTTTCCAGCAGAGCGACCGCGGCCTCCGACAACGGGACGCGATGCTCCTTGCCAGCCTTCATTCGTTCGGCAGGGACGGTCCAAACCTTCGCCGTCATATCGATCTCTGACCATTTCGCGCCTCGGACTTCTCCTGTCCGAGCGGCGGTCAGCACGACGAACTCCAGCGCGCGGGCGCCAAGGCCCTGGGCAGACCGGAGCCGCCCCATGAAGTCGCCCATGTCATCAATCGGCAGCGCGGCGTGGTGCTGCGTCTTGGCGATGCGCTTGGGCGCCGCAAGTTGTTGGTCGAGGTGATCACGCCAGCGGGCCGGGTTCAGCCCTTCGCGGTAGCCCCGCGACGTGGCCCAGCCCATGATTCGCTCAATGCGGCCCCGGAGGCGGGTCGCGGTTTCGGTCCGGTCCTTCCAGATCGGCTCCAGGACCGACAGGATATGAGCGACCTCAATGTCTCGCACCGACAGCTTGCCGATCTTGGGCGAGGCGTAGGTCGCGAGCGTGTTTTCCCACTGCTGGCGGTGCTTGTCGTTGCGCCAGCTATCACCGTGCGCGGCGATGTAGGCTTTCGCAGCCTGATCGAACGTCACGACCTTCGCCGTCTCCGCCTTCAGCGCGCTCTTGCGGGCGCGGCGGTCTTCGATTGGATCGACACCATCGGCGATCTTCTCACGGGCCTTGCGGGCGGCGTCACGCGCGCCGGCGAGTGTGACATCGGGGAAACCGCCGAGGCCCATGTCGCGCCGCTGGCCTCCCACCATTGCTCGCAGGATCCAGGACCGGCCGCCGCTGGGGAGAACCTGAAGATAAAGCCCCGCGACGCCGCCGACGGCATGGAGGCCGGGAGCTGTCAGGCGAGACACCGCCAAGGGGGTTAGTTCTTTTGCTTTGCGCGCCATCGAGACACCCAACAATCAACCCATCAATATGGTTGCAATTGGTTGATATGGGTTGCGACGGGTTGTGTCTAGCGATTTCAGGCAGCGCCGGGCTTCTAGGCTTTTGTTGCGACGGGTTGAGACGGCATGAAGTTTGGCGGAGGCGGACACCCTCTCCGCCATCGGCCCCACGACACAGTGACATTATGATCTAGCTGACGTCGGGGGCGTTGAATTGGCGCGTTTTGTCCGTTTGCAGCGCAGCATCGTCTTGCGTCGCGGCCAAGGCCTAGACATAAGAGCGAAACCGCAAATGCGGGCCGGCTTAGCTCAGTTGGTAGAGCGCCAGTTTTGTAAACTGGATGTCGCGGGTTCGATTCCTGCAGCCGGCACCACGCCTTTCGACCATCGGGGACATGGCCGACACCACCAACAAGCTGGGCCACAAGATCGGTGCGCGAGGGGGCAGAACCCGCCAGGCGATCCTCGACGCGACCCAACGCCTGTTGAACGAGCGGCATTACGGTGAAATCCGCGTCGCCGATCTGGCCTCGGCCGCCGGTGTATCGCCTTCCAACTTCTACACCTATTTCAAGACGGTCGAAGAACCTGTTCTGGCGTTGTGCGAGGTCGCCGCGACGGATTTCCAAGGATTAGCCACGCATTTCCAAGCCGACTGGCCGGGCGACAAGGCCTTCGTCATCGCGCGCGCCTTCATTCTGGACGTGATGGCCATCTGGCGCAGCCACGGTCAGGTGCTGCGTGTCGAACATATGCTGGCCGACAATGGCGACGCCGCCTTCGTCGAAAGCCGGGTGCGCCGTTTGCGCCGGCTGCACCTGTCCATCGAACGCCGCGTGGCCCAGGCCCACGCCAGCGGCCTGCATCCCAGGGATTACAATCCGCGTCTGGCGTCCTACCAGATCGCCTCCATCGCGGAATCGACGGCGGCCAGTTTCGATCTCTTGCGGCGGGCCGATACGCCAGAGGCCATTCTGGACACGGCGGCCATCATCATCGTGAAGCTGACGACCGGACGTTAGAAGCCCAACGGCCCATACAGCCAGGTCATCCAGATCCCGACGGCCAGGAAAACGCCGAACGGCAGCTTCTCCGATCCGCTGACGCTGCGCCGAACCACCAAAATACCGAAGACGAGACTGAGCCCGACCGCGCAGGCCCACAGCATCACGCTGGGTAGGCCCATCCATCCGACCCAGGCCCCTGCCCCCGCGAACAAGAAGGGGTCGCCTCCCCCCAGTCCTTGGCGCTTGCGGACGAGCTGGTACAGCCAGCCGACCAGCCACAGACCACAAAACCCCACAGCCGCACCGATCAGATGGGAAAAGCCGAGACCCCAATCCACAATCAGCGCGACCGTGACGCCTGTAGAGATCAAGGGCAGCGTCAGACTATCCGGCAGCCAGAAGTGTTCACCGTCGACGATGGCGATCAGCAACAGCTGCCAACCCAAAACGGCTGTGGCAGCGATCATGAATGTCGAGGTGCCGCCTGTCGCACCCCACACCCCGGCCCAAATGCCGACGCCGGCCGACGCCAGTTCGATCAGGGGATAACGCGGCGAAATTCGGGTGTGGCATCGCGCACATCGACCGCGCAAGCCAAGCCAGCTGAAGACCGGCACAAGCTCCCAAGGACGCAGCGTCTGATCGCACCCCCGGCATCGCGAGCGGCCGAAGACGACGTCCTCGTCGCGCGGCAGGCGAACACTGACGGCGGCGATGAAGCTGCCGACGATCAGGCCCAGCCCGCCCATGACGGCGGCGGCGAGTACAGGATTCATCAAGACGTCCCGAAGGCGGCGAACCGCTCAGGCTTAACCGCCTCCGAGCGCCACCGCCACATGATAGGTCACCAGCGACGCCAGATAGGCCAGACCGAACATGTAGCCGATCATGATCCAAGTCCATTTCAGCGAGTTGGTCTCGCGCCGCACGACGCCCAAGGTCGCCACGCACTGGGGCGCAAAGATGTACCAGGCCAGGAAGGACAAGGCCGTCGCCAACGACCAGTGCGACGCCAGGGTCGACGCCAGAAGGCCCGTCGCATTTTCGGCGTCAGCGATGGCGTAGGTCGTGCCCAGCGCCGCCACCGCGACCTCACGCGCCGCCATGCCGGGGATCAGGGCGATGACCATCTGCCAGTTGAAGCCGATAGGGGCGAATATCGGCTCAAGCGCCCGGCCGATCATGCCCGCGAACGAATAGTCGATGGCCGGCAGGGTTGCGTTCTCGGGCGGATAGGGGAAGGTCGCCAGCACCCACAGAATGATCACGAGCGGCAGGATGATGCGGCCCGCCCGGTTCATGAAGATCTTGGCCCGGAGCCACAGATTGAAGCCCACGCTGCGCAGGTCCGGCGTCTTGTAGGCCGGAAGCTCCATCATAAAGGGCTCGACCGCACCGCGCCAAAACACCTTGCGGATCAGCAGGGACACGATCAGGGCGCTGACGATGCCAGCGGCGTAGAGGCCGAACATCACAAGGCCCTGCAGGTTCGCGAAGCCCCAGACCGTCTCGTTCGGAATGAAGGCGGCGATGATCAGCGTATAGACCGGGATGCGCGCCGAGCAGGTCATCAGGGGGGCGACCAGGATGGTGGTCAGGCGGTCGCGTCGCGAATCGATCACCCGCGCCGCCATGACGCCGGGAATGGCGCAGGCGAAACTGGATAGCAGCGGGATGAAGGCCCGGCCGTGCAGCCCCGCCCCGCCCATGATCTTGTCCATCAGGAAGGCCGCGCGGGCCATATAGCCAAAGTCTTCCAGCGCGATGATGAACAGGAAGAGGATCAAAATCTGCGGCAGGAACACCAGCACGCTGCCGACCCCGGAAATGATCCCGTCCACGATCAGGCTTTGCAGCAGGCCGTCGGGAAGGACATTGGCGACCAAGCCGCCCAACCAGGCGATGCCGGCCTCGATGCCGTCCATCACGGGTGCGGCCCAGCTGAACACGGCTTGGAACATCACGAACAGCAGGGCGAACAGGATCAACAGCCCGCCGACTGGATGGAGCAGCACCGAATCGATCCTGCCGGTCAGCGTGTCGGGCCGCTCAGGCGGGCGGACGCAGGCCTTCATGATCCGCTCGGCCTCGCGGGCGGCGGTTCGTAAGTCGGCGGCGTCCGGACTGCGCCATTGGCTTTCGGTCACGGCGGCGACGGCGGCCTGGTCCTCAATGGCGGCGACCAGATCGTCGATGCCGCGCTTGCGCGTGGCCACGGTGGTGATGATCGGCACGCCCAGTTCGGCGCCCAGTCGCTCCAGATCGATGCGCAGGCCCTGGCGCTGGGCGATGTCATACATGTTCAGCGCCAGAACCATCGGCCGACCGACGGCCTTCAGCTCCAGAATCAGGCGCAGGACCAGACGCAGATTGGTGGCGTCCGCGACGCAGACCACCACGTCGGGCGGCGTCTCGCCGGCCAATCGCCCCATGACGGCGTCGCGCGTGACCTCCTCATCAGGGCTGCGGGCGCGCAGGGAATAGGTGCCGGGCAGGTCCAACACCGACATCGTGCGGCCCGAGGCGGCGCGGATCAGGCCTTCCTTGCGCTCCACCGTCACGCCAGCGTAGTTGGCGACCTTCTGGTGAGCGCCGGTCAGCGCGTTGAACAGGGCCGTCTTGCCGCTGTTGGGATTGCCGACCAGAGCGACGCGAGCCGTCTTCAGCGCAATGTCCATCAGGCGGCACCCAGCCGGATCGACAGGCTTTCCGCTTCGTGACGACGCAGGGCCACGCGCATGTCGTCCACCTTCATAGCGATGGGGTCGCGTCCGAACAGACCTTCGTGCAGCAGTTCGATCTGCGCGCCTTCGACAAAGCCCAGTTCCAGCAGACGACGTTCCAGCTCGACCGCCTCGCCCTGATGGTGACAATGGGCGCCCACCTGAACGATGACGCCGCGATCGCCGCGTCGGGCTTGGCTCAACTTGATGGTGTCGGTCAATTCTACGCTCGCACGGGCGAGGCCGCTCCCCAACGGCTCCGCGTTTCTTTGACACTGATTATCAGGTGCGAGGGGGCTACGTCCAGCAGGACAGCTTGACCAATTGCCGCGCCGGCGCGTTGCGGTATCACAAGGCAAACAGGAAGCCGCCATGACACGCCACGCCCTCGTCACACCCCTTCTTCTGGCCCCGCTTTTGACCTTGGCCGCCTGTGGTCAGGGCGAGCCGTCCACAACTACGCCTGCCGCGCCGGTTCACGTGCTGACGGATGCGGAAAAGGCGACCCTGCTGGCCTCCCTGCCCGCCCCCTACAATGCGGGCGATCTCGAGAACGGGCGTCGGGCGTTTGCGCGCTGTCGCGCCTGCCACACCATAGGCGAAGGCGGCCCGGACATGGCGGGGCCAAACCTATACGGTGTGTTCGGCCGCAAGGCGGGAGATCGCCCGCGCTATAACTATTCCAACGCCATGCGCACGGCGAACTTCACCTGGGACGCCGAGAAGCTGGATCACTGGCTGGAAAATCCGCGCACCTTCCTGCCCGGCAACAAGATGACCTTCCCCGGTCTGCCCGACGCCACGGATCGCCGCGACGTCATCGCCTTCCTGAAGGTGGAGACGAGCTACAAACCGGAGCCTGCGCCCGCCTCTTGATCCGTCAGGCCTCGGGCAGTTCCTTGGGGCCGCCCTCGCGCAGTTCCTGAGCTTCCCACTCCTCGATCTTGCGGGCGGTCCATTCGGGCGACTTGGTGAAGCGCGCCAGGACGCCATAGATCACCGGCACCACGAACAAGGTCAGGACGGTGGCGAAGATGGCTCCGGTGAAGATCACCACGCCGATCGTCTGACGGCTGCCGGCGCCGGCGCCTTGCCACAGCACCAGCGGCAGAGCGCCAAAGGCGGTGGCGATCGAAGTCATGATGATCGGACGCAGACGCAAGGACGACGACTCGATGATCGCCTCCCTGATGGAGCGTCCCTGGTCACGCAGTTGGTTGGCGAACTCGACGATCAGAATGCCGTTTTTAGCCGCCACGCCGATCAGAATGATCAGGCCGATCTGGCTGTAGATGTTCAGGCTGGAGCCCGCCATCAGCAGGCCGAACAGACCGCCCGCCGCCGCCAGCGGCACCGTCAGCATGATGACCGCAGGCGTGATCCAGCTTTCGAACTGGGCCGCCAGAACCAGGAAGACCAGCAACAACGCCAGACCGAAGGCCGCGAACACGGCCCCGCCCGCCTCCTGCTGATCGCGCGCCGCGCCGCCCCACTGGGTGACGACGGCCCCTTGCGGCTGCTTTGCCGCCTCGGCGTTCAGGAACTGGATCGCGTCGTCGATCGTGGTGCCGGGATTGAGGTCGGCCTGCAGGGAGATCGCGCGCTGTCGGTCCAGTCGGCGGCGGTCCGGCGTGTCGCCGCTGGTCTTGGTCGTGACCACGGCCGACAGCGGCACCAGTTGGCCGCCCCCGGTCGCGACATACAGGGCTTCCAGGTCGGCGACCTCACGACGATTGTCGCGCTCGGTCTGCAGGATGACATCGTATTCCTGACCGCCCTTGATGTAGGTCGTGGCGCGGCGAGAGCCGAACATGGTCTCCAGCGTGCGGCCGATCGACTGGGACGAAACGCCCAGGGCGGCGGCTTTCTGCGGATCGACATCGACCAGCAGGCGCGGCGAGTTCGGCTCATAGTTCAGGCGTGGACGCGAGAAGCCGGGATTGGCCTGGGCCGCGGCCAGCATCGGCTGCAGCCAGGCGTAGATCTGCTGATAGTCGCTTCCTGTCGCGATCAGCTCGATGGAATTGGAGTTGCCGCCGCCGCGCTGGAAGGCGCCGGGGGTCGAGGCGTTGACCTGGGCACCCGTCTGGCCGCGCAGCTTGCCGTTCAGTTCCTGAGCGATCTCCGCCGCCGAGCGGTCGCGCTTGGACCAGTCGGCGAGCGTGAGGACGGCGTTGCCGGAGTTGAAGCTGCCGCCGCCGAAGCCGGGCGCGGACACCAGATAGCTGTCGGCCTCGCCGCTGGTCTTGTATTCAGCCAGCAGAGGCTCCAGCCCCAGCATGATCTTGCGGGTATAGTCGAAGCCCGCGCCCTCGGGCCCGGCGACGCGCACCGTGACCCGGCCGCGATCCTCGTCCGGCACCAGCTCGTTGGGCAGGGTCAGGAAGATGCCGCCCGCCCCCGCTGCGACCAGCAGGATCAGGGCGCCGACGCCGATCACGGCGATACGACGGCCCAACAGCATGTCCAGCGACCGGCCATAGGACGACTTCAACCGGTCCATACCCCAGTCGACCTTGCGCGCCACCCAGCCGCCGCCATGTGCGGGTCGAAGGATTTTGGAGGCCAGCATCGGCGACAGGCTGAGCGCCAGGAAGGCGGAGAAGGCCACGGCCGCCGCGATCGCTGCGGCCAGTTCGACGAACAGACGTCCGACATAGCCCGGCAGGAACAGCAGCGGCGCGAACACCGACAGCAGCACAATGGTGGTGGCCACGACCGCGAAGAAGACCTGGCGCGCACCGCGTTCGGCGGCGACCAGAGGCGGCTCGCCCAGATCCAGACGGCGCTGGATGTTCTCGACCACCACGATGGCGTCATCGACCACCAAGCCGATGGCCAGCACCAGGGCCAAGAGCGTCAGCAGGTTCAGCGAGAAGCCTAGCGGGGCCAAGACGATGAAGGTCGCCAGCAGACAGATCGGCGCCACGATGGAGGGGATCAGCGCGGCTCGCAGGCTGCCAAGGAAGATGAAGTTCACCAGGGCCACCAGGGCCATGGAGATGCCGATGGTGATCCAGACCTCGTCGATCGCGTGCGAGGTGAAGACCGAGTTGTCGGATCCGACCTCGATGGTCACACCCGGCGGCAAGGTCGGCCGGATTTCCTCGATCATCTTGTGGACGCCGTCCGAGATGGCGAGGTCGTTCGACTGCGCCTGACGGGTCACGGCCAGGCCAATTTGATCCATCCCGTTGCCACGGAACAGACGCCGGTCTTCTTCCGGCGCTTCCTCGACGCGGGCGATGTCACCAAGGCGCGTCACATAGGTCGGCTGCCCCTGGATGATGGCCGACGATCCGCTGCCCATGCCTGTGGCGACCGTCGCTGAGGCCGAGGCCGAGCCTCGCGTGCCGATGGGCAGTTGGCGGAAGTCTTCCGGCAGCGCGTAGGTGCGCGCCACGCGGACGGTGTAGTCCTTGTCCGTCGATTCCAGCGAGCCGGCGGGCAGTTCGACGTTCTGGTTCGTCAGGGCCGTCTCGACGTCGTTGACCGTCAGGCCCCGCGCCGCCATGGCCGCGGAGTCCAGCCAGATGCGCATCGAATAGCGCTGCTCGCCATAGATGTTGACCTGCGCCACGCCGGGCACCGTCGCCATCCGGTCGATCAGATAGCGGTCGGCGTAGTCGGTCAGCTGAAGCCGGTTCATGCTGGTCGAGCGCAGGAAGACGATGATGATCGGCTGGCTGTCGGAATCGGCCTTGGCCACCTCAGGCGGGTCGGCCTGATCCGGCAGGCGGCCGACGACGCGGCTGACGCGGTCGCGCACATCGTTGGCGGCGTCGTCGATATTCCGATCCAACGAGAACTCGATGTTTACATTGGAGCGTCCGTCGCGGCTGGTCGAGTTGATGCGTTCGACGCCCTGGATGCCGGCGATCTGCTGCTCCACTGGCTCGGTGATGCGGCTCTCGATCACCTCGGCCGAGGCGCCGGCGTAGCTGGTGTTGACCGAGACGATGGGCGGATCGACGTCCGGCAGTTCACGCACGGGCAGGAAGAAGAAGGCCGCCGCGCCGATGACGCACAGCACGATGGCCGCGACGGCCGCGAAGACGGGCCGCCGGACCGAAACGTCGGACAGCATCATTTGGCGGCGCCCGACTTGCGACCCTGGCCGCCTACGCTGACCGGGGCGCCCGGCTGAATACGGTTCAGGCCCGATCCGACGATGCGGTCGCCTGCCTCGATACCGGACAGGATTTCAACAAAGCCGTTCTCGACGGCTCCGGTCTCGACCTCGACCCGCTGAGCGGTGGAGCCGTTCTGGCCGGGCGCGATGCGATAGACGAAGGCGCCGGCGCCTTCGTATTGCACGGCCGACTCGGGCACGGCGGCGCTCTGACGCTGGCCCTGCTGGACCGCGACGCGCATCAGCATGCCGGGACGGATGCGACCGCCGGGGTTGGGGAACTCCGCGCGTGCGGTTGCGGCGCGGGTCGTTTCGTTGACGCGCGTGTCGATCAGGGCGATCCGGCCCGTGAACGGCTCGTCGCCATAGGCATCTGCCGTCGCGGTCAGCTGGGCGCCGGGACGCAGCAGGTTCAGATAGCGCTCAGGCAGGGGGAAATCGACGCGGATCGTCGACGTGTCGTCCAGCGTCGTGATCACCGCGCCCGGGTTGATCAGCGTGCCGGGCGTCACCGTGGTCAGACCGACACGACCTGAGAAGGGCGCCCGGATCACCCGGTCGCCGCGACGCGCCTGGGCCGCCTGTAACGACGCCTGGGCGGTTTCGAGCGCGGTCTCGGCCTGTTCCAGCATGACCTGGGGCGCGACGCCCCGGTCGGCCAGGGCCTTGTAGCGGTCGTACTCACGCTGAGCCTGATTGACGTTGGCGCGGGCCTCGATAATGGCCGCGTCTTCCTCGCGCGCCTGAAGCTCGACCAGCGGCGCACCGGCCGAGACATACTGGCCGTCCGCGAACAGGACGCGGGTGATCAGTTCGGTGGTCGAGGAGGTGACGTTCACCGACCGCTCGCCGCGCGCCACGCCCAAAACGCGAACCTGGTCCGAGAAGGGCCGCTGCGCGACAACGGCCTCCGACACCTGCTGCGCCCCGCGTCCGCGACCGCCGCCCGGCCCGGCCGCCTTCTTTTCATCTCCCGCGGAGACTTTGACGATGGCGGCGACGACCATCAGAGCAAGCAAGACAGCGGCGGCGACAAGGAAGAAGTGACGTTTGATCACGCGGGGGTCTCTCGATCAGGGGGACGCCGCATGCATTACCGGGTAATGAAGTGCGCGCAATGTTACGTATCAGTAACGTGCCGGATCACATTTTCCGTCGCAGAAATCTTCGCTAAAATCGTCGCCAGATCGCAAGAACGGGCCCGCGACTGATGGGAATCTCCTGGCCTGCGACGGTTTGTCTCCATCCGGCCTGTACGCTCCACGCGCCAAAATCACGTACGACAGAGGCTTCCAGGGACAGCCAGCGCGCGCCGCCGTCGGCCGCGCCGCCGAACGCCTGACCCAGCACCATCCAATCTTCGCTGATCCGGGCGCCCGCCGTGGCGTCGATGCGGGTTTCATCCGGTAGGCCGTCGCGAAGACGGCGTGCGGCCTGAAGCTCGACGAATGCGCCGTCCATTCCCCAGCGCTCGCCCATGTCGCCGAGGGACCGGCCGACCGAGACTCGCGCCTCCCAATCGTGATCGCCAACGCCCAGCGCGGCATAGCCGGCGTTGCGCCCCTCCCCGGCCTGGGTATAGCCGCCGTAAAGGCTGACGGCGTTCCGGTCGTCGCGCCAGACCTGCCAGGTCGCACCGATCTCGATGGGGCCGCGCCCACTGTAGTTGACGAAGGCGTCTTCGCCGTCCTGCCAGTCCGCCTTCAACTGAAGCGTCAGCCGATCCGCCACGCCGTATTCGGCGAACAGACCCAATGTCGCGTCGCGCCGCTGGCCAGGCAGATCACGCTCCTGGCCAGCAGCGTCGAAGCCCGTGTCGGCTCTCAGCCGCTCGTATTTGACGATCGCTTGGCCCTTGCCTTTCGGCTGGGTCCAGGCGCCGGCGACGACTTCAATCGGCGTCAATGCCGCGAGGGCCAGAGCCCCCGCGACAACGGGAATTAGGCGTCGTAGCCCGGCGACTTGCGATCCAGCTGTCGCAGAGCGCCCGGCCAGGCCAGCGACGAGATGAAGCCGATGCCGCGCCCCTGCTCCTTGGTCTCGGCCTGAGCCTCGTCCGGCGCCAGCAAGATGTGCTCGCGCCCGCCGGACAACGCCGCAACCTGCTGCGCGCAGGCCCTCTCCAGGAAGAAGATGCCGATCCATGCCTGAGCCGCCGTTTCCCCGACCGCCAACGTGCCGTGGTTTCGCAGCAGCATCAGCGGTTTGTCCCCCAGGTCGGCGACCAGACGTTCGCGTTCGTCATGGTTCAGGGCCAACCCCTCGTACCCATGATACGCAACCTGATGCTGTAGTAAACACGCGTTCTGACTGACGGGGAGCAAACCTTCGGCCTGAGCGGCGACGCCCACGCCGTTCACTGTATGCAGATGGATGACGAACTTGGCGTCTTCGCGCGCGGCGTGGACGGCCGAGTGGATGGTGAAGCCCGCCGGATTGATGAAATAGGGCGTGTCCTGGACGATGTTCCCTTCCAGATCGACCTTCACTAGCGACGAGGCCGTGATCTCGTCGAAGTAGAAGCCGTAGGGATTGATCAGGAAATGATGCTCCGGCCCGGGCACGCGCGCCGAGATATGGGTGAAGATCATGTCGTCCCAACCGTTCAAGGCGACCAGCCGATAGAGGGCCGCCAGCTCGACACGGACCTGCCATTCGGCTTCGGACACGCGCGACTTGATCGAGGGACTGGTTCCGTCCGCCATGATTTCCTCCTGCCTCTGGATGGGCTTTTACAAACCGTCACCCCGCGCGGTCGCGTCGTCAAGCCGACAAGCCGCCGTTGACGTGACGTCACCCCCTGCGGCGGCCTTGCTTAACCCGGTCTTCATCACGCAAGCATATGGTTAAGCATCGTCGCCGGTTCGGGGAGCCGCCTTGTCTGTCGTTCAACTGGAGCCGCCCCGCGACGCCTGGGACGACCGGACTGTGTCTGAGCTTCTGGCGCTGGCCAGCAGCCGTTCGGCCGACGACCGTCAGCGCCTGCTGCTGAAGGTCACCTCGCTGTGTGAATCCGATCCGCCGCCGCCCAAGGTCGCGCCGCTGCTCAGCGACATCTTCCTCGCTCTGACAGCCCAGGCCGAGCGGGATATTCGACTGGCCCTGTCCGAACGGATCGCGGGCGTCGACTGGGCGCCGCCTGCCCTGGTCAACATGCTGGCGTTGGATGAGATCGAGATCGCCCGCCCGGTCATCACCTCCAGCCCGCTTCTTCAAAACGCCGACCTGATACGCCTGCTGATCGAGGCGACGCTGGAGCATCAAATCGCCGTCGCCCGGCGCCCGCAGCTGGCGCGGCCGGTCGTGGACACGATCGTCGATCGCGCCGAACCCGTCACCATGACGGCGCTGGCGTCCAACCGTACGGCCGACATTGGCGAAGACGCCATGCGCAAGCTGGTCGATCATTCGCGCCGCATCGCGGGCCTACGGGCCCCGTTGACGCGTCACCCCAGGCTGAACGAACAACTGGCTCAGCAGCTTTATCAATGGGTCGGCCAGGCTCTGCGTCAGTCGATCGGCGAACGCTTCCGCATCGACGACGCCCAGTTGAATGCGGCGGTTCAGGACGCGGCGGCGAAGGCTGTCGGCAGCCCGGAATGGCGCGCCATGTCCGCCCGGATGACCGAGGATCGCGCACGCATCGACGCGGAACGACGACTGGTGGAAAAACTTCAAGCCGCCGGCCAGCTGCGCCCCGGTCTGCTGGTCCGCGCGCTGCGAGAACAGCGTTTCGAACTGTTCGAACAGACGCTGGCGGTTCTCGGCGGCTTCAGCGAGGCTCAGGTGCATCACGCCATCCGCGCGCCGACCGCCGAGCCGCTTTATTTGGCCTGCATCGCCGTGGGCGTGGATAAGGCTGTCTTCGCCTCCCTCTTGGTCGAGGTGCGCAAACTTTCGGGCGGAATGCCTGCCGACGGCGGCTGGAAGGCGACGCCGATGAGCGCGCACGCCGCCTCTCGCGCCTTCCATCAGATGATGCACAAGCCCGCGACCGTTTGACTCTGCGCCCAAGCTCGGGCCACGTCGCCAAGTGACTCAGTCAAGCCCCTCTCCCCTGCCGTCGTCGCCCCGATTGGCCTTCGTCGCCAGCGACCGGCCCGAAGCCCAGGCGGCGCGCAAGGCCTTGATCGCCCGCTATGGCGCCGTGCCCGAAAACGAGGCCGATGTGATCGTGGCCTTGGGCGGGGATGGACAGATGCTGGAAACCCTGCACGGCAACCTGCGGCAGCGCACGCCCGTGTATGGGATGAACCGGGGATCGGTCGGCTTTCTGATGAACGACTACGACGACAACGGTCTGCTTGAGCGGATCGCGACGGCCGAAAGGACGGTCATCCACCCGCTGCAGATGGACGCCTGGACCGAAAGCGGCGAGGTCCACACCGGTCTGGCCATCAACGAGGTGTCGCTGCTGCGCCAGACACGCCAGTCGGCCAAGCTGCGGATCACCGTCGATGAACGCGTGCGGCTTGAAGAACTATCCTGCGACGGCTGCCTCGTGGCGACACCTGCGGGATCGACCGCCTATAACCTTTCGGCGCACGGCCCGATCATCCCATTGGACGCCCGCATCCTGGCCCTGACGCCGATCAGCGCCTTCCGACCTCGTCGCTGGCGCGGCGCGCTGTTGTCGCACGGCGCCAAGGTGCGGTTCGAGGTTCTGGAGGCCGAGAAACGCCCGGTCTCGGCGACCGCCGACAACTTCGAGGTCCGCCGTGTCGCCCGCGTCGAGGTGCGCGAGCGTCGTGACGTCACCCTGACCATGCTCTTCGATGCGGGCCGGTCGTTCGACGAGCGGGTGATGGCCGAACAGTTCGCGAACTGATCGGTCACGGCTTCTTAAGCTCGCTACCGTATCTTGGCGTGAACGTCCTATGGAGCCCGCCATGAGCAATCCGGCGCAGATCACCCCTCCGACCAACTCGCTGCGGCTCAAGGTCGGCGGCGGCTTCGGCATCAACGCCGACGCCATCGCTCGTGCAGAGGAGGCGCTGAAAGCCATGTCGGCCCAGTTCGGCCAGTGGCTGAACGACGAGATCGTCAAGCTCGACAAGGCGCAGGCCGACATCCGTGAGCAGGGCTACACCCCCGTCACTGCAGAGGCTCTATATTTCCGCGCTCATGATCTGAAGGGCTTGGGCACGACCTATGAATATCCGCTGGTGACGCGCATCGCTGGTTCGCTGTGCAAGATGCTGGACGACGCTGATCGCCGCATGACCGCGCCCATCGCCATTCTGGACGCCCACATCGACGCCATCCGCGCCGTGGTCCGCGACCAGATCAAGACCGACGAACATCCGACCGGCCGCGCCCTCGCCGAGACCCTGGAAGCCCGCGTCGCAGATCACCTCGCAGGCTGACCGTCCCTCCAGCCATTTGCGAAAGGCCGTCGCGTCCGGCGGGCCTTTTTCTTTGAGCCTGATCGGTTGAGACGAATCGCTTCGTAGCTCGTCGATGCCGTGAGCCAGGCTCTCAGGATCAGGCCGCGTTGGCGGCGGTCAGGCTGAGCGACGGCGACTGATCCAGCCGCTCCATCAGATAGGCCAGATCGTCGCGCAGTACGGCCGGACGCTGGGTCAGGAACCGCTCCAGCATCTGATCGCGGAAATCGGCGCTCGACGTATCGATCCCCTCCGCCGCCAGCGCACGCCAGGTGTCGACGCCCGCGCGGAAGGCCTGGAACAGGCGCGGCGGCAAACCCGCGCGATCATAGATGGCCTTCAGCCCCAGCGGACCGGCGTCATGCACCATCAGCCAGGCGCGGTGATGGGGCGTGTTGGCCAGTTCGGCCAGCCCATATTCGAACATCGCCATCTGACCCCGCGCCAGTCCGCGCAGCAGCAGCGATGCGTTCAGGACGCGACGGGCGTTCAGCTGGGCCATGAAGGCCGCCAGATCGGCGCTGGCGCTGGCCTGATCGACCAGATCGACCGTCATCCGCTCACGAGAGTATTGGGCCAGACGGATCGCGGTTTCCGGCGCCACAGCGTGATGGCTGATCAAATGTTCGCGCACCGCCTCGCTGGCCAACTGGATCAACCGTTCGGTGACATGCAGCGGCAGGACTTGGCGATAAGCCACGGCGGTCAGCACTTCGGGCGCCTCGGCGAAACGATCGACGACAGTGGCCAGCGCCCCTTCAGACAGGTCGGCGTTGTCGTTCGCCGCCAAGGTGCGAACCGACTGCTCGCAGCCTTCGGCCGCCAGCACCGTCGCGACATCGCGCGACACCCGCGCCCGCCCCGCCACGGCGACCTGACGCACGACCGATCCGGCGCGCACGATCTCGATCAGATCCTCGTCGCTGAACGCCGGCGACGAGGCGATGATCGGCAGGGCGATGCTGTCCAGATCGCCGGCCAGTTTGCGCGCCACGTCATTGGGAATCAGATCGGACGCCTTCAGCGTCACGGCCATAGCGCGACGCACCAGTTCGGCGGCGTCATTGGCCAGCAGACGCAGGATTTTCTGCGCCGCCGCCCGGTCGTCCTCATTCAGTTCCGCGCGCTCCATGTTGCGGCACAGCTTGTGCGCCGCCTCGGCCCGCTCGTCGTCATCCGTCGCCTTGATCAGGCGTCGAATGTCCACTTCTGTCAGGCGGGCGCGGAAGGCGGTCATGGACGGCTCGTGATGGAATCGGACGTTGATCCCAGAATGAGACTGCCATGCTTAACGGGCGGTTTACCATCGGTTGCAATGCAACGACTCAGGTCGATTCCTTGCCATTTGGCGAGAAAGCGCCGCCGAAGCCGCTGCTGGATGATCCATCCTGACCGAGCAATAGCGCCAGAAGGCCTTGATCCTGCTTCAGCCGATCCAGACGTGCGGCCAGCATCTGGTCCTTGTCGCTCAGGTTCGGCACGGCGTATTTCGTCTCGCCGGCTCCGGCGGCAGGTGCGCCCTCGCCTGCCGTGCGCTGCAGATTGGCGTGGACCTCGGCGACCGTGGCGGCGCGTCCATTGCGATAGAAGATGCTGCGGTTGGCCCGCGCAGCGTCGGGGAACAGCGCTGCGGCGCTGCCGCCCGGATTACGATCCATCGCCTCCATCAAACCGGCGGCCCCAGCCGGCCCCAGGAAATGAGCCGCATACAGATCGCCTGCGCCCGGTTCCTTGCCCGTACGTCCGCGCAGATATGCGGCATTGGACGCCGTCAACTCAGCCGCCATGGTCGAGGCCGCATGGGGATCGAACCGCAGGTCCAGCACCACGTTACGCGCCGAACCCTCGACGCGCCAACGTCCGTCCGACCCGCGATGGATCAGGTCGGCGTATTGGCCGTAGCCGTGCTGGGCCCCGTGCTGCTTGACCGTGCCCAGCCAAGTCTGTTCGATGAATTGAAACAGGCCGGCGGCCGACGAGGTCGGGGCCTTGGCCGACGGGTTCATCGCGCTCTCGCGCCGCGCGGTCTTGACCAGGAAGTCATAGTCCACGCCAACGGCGTTCGACGCGCGCCGGATGGCCGCCTCTACTCCGCCTGTCGATGGAATCGCTCCGATACCCATGTGCGAAGGGTCGGCGAACGTAGTTAACCAACTCTTAATTCTTAACAGCCGCGTTAACGCCTCGACCTTCGTCGAACGGGAAAACTTCGCCGTAAAGCCGCCACAACCTGCGCGCTCAACTTCCAGTTACGGGCGCTGCGGGGGCGGTGAACGAGGGAGTGACCTTATGATGATCCGTGCTGCCGGTGGTCCCGGCTTGATCAGCCCGATCGACTTCGGGGAACGCAAGAAACCCATCCCGCGCTGGATGCTGGGCGCTATCGGCGTCTCCGTGGTCCTGCACGTTGCGGCGGGGGTGGCGCTTTATAATCAACGGTTCGAGCTGAGCGGGCTGACGCAACCCATCAAGCCCGACGACCCCATCGATGTCGTCTTCCAAAGGCTGCCGGAGCCCAAGCCGCTTCCGCCCACGGTTACGGCCGCCCCGCCGACGCCAATCCATAAGCCGGCGCTGACCGTTCCTGTCGATGTGCCGACAATCGCACTCACCCCGCCAGAGAATCTGACGAACACGGCGCCGCCCGGACAAGTGATCGTCAGCACCGCGCCCACCGGCGTCGAAGGCGGCACGGCGACGGTCGAGACGCCGCCTCGCCCGCCCTCGGTGATCAACAACCCGACCTGGGCCAGCCGCCCGTCGGCGGCTCAGATGGCGCGGGCCTATCCGAGCCGCGCCGCAGAGAACGGCATGCCAGGTTCCGCCAGCCTCAGCTGCGTGGTGCGGGTCGATGGCGGTCTGACCGGCTGTCGCGTCGTGGGTGAAACGCCCAGCGGCCAAGGCTTCGGCCGCGCCGCGCAGAGCCTGACGCGGTCGTTCCGCATGAACCCGCGCACCGTAGACGGCCGGCCTGTCGACGGCGCGACCGTCAACTTCACCGTCCGGTTCGCGATGGAGGGCTAGAACCGACTAGGGTCGAGGGCGCGGGCTTGTGGCGACGCCGTCCGCCCCTCGATCGCATCGGCCACCACGGCGCCGACCAAGGGCCCCAGCAACCAGCCATTTCGACGCGGCGCCAAGGCCATAAACAGACCCTCTTCACCAGGCGCCGCGCCCGCGAGCGGCAGACCATCCGCCGTCGCGCCGCGAATGCCGACGCGCCATTCGATAAACAGCGGCTCAGGCGACCGACCCAGCGCAGCCCAAGCCGCCTGGGTCAGGCGTTCGGACGCCTTGGCATCCGGCGCCGTATCCCGCCGCCCAGGCTCCATCGTCGCTCCGATGACCGCACCCGAGGCCATTGGCGCGACATAGGCGCCCGGCCCGCGCACAACATGATCGACAAGATGTCCGGCTGTCACGCCGATCTGTCCGCCGATCGGCTGAATCTCCTCGATCAAACGGCGCGCGGTCTCGGGCAGACCAATGATGGCGTCACCGGCGCCGGTGGCCAGCACGACCCCCTCCGCATCCAGCCACCGATCACCGACTTCGAGCCGCCAGCCGCCATCGATGCGGGCGATCGTCGTCACCGTCCCGGCTACGACAGCGTCACCCAGCGCTCGCCTTAGCGCCGCCAGAGCCTGTGTTGGCTCGACCTGATAATCGTCATCGGTCGTGACGCCGGCGCCATCGCGCCGCGCGTCGAAGCCCAGCGCGCGCAACCGCGCCTCCATCGCCCCCACATCTCCGCCTCGCCATTCGGCGGGTCGATGTGCCAGAGCGATGCCGGCGGCGTTAGCGAACTCGGGCCACAGGTCGCGCCCCGCCCGAAACAGCCGGGCATAATCGGGCGACACGTCATCGATGGCCGATTCCATCGCCGGGGCGATCATCCCCGCAGCCACGAGCGAGGCGTTCACCTCGCCCGGATCGACCACCAACACGGTCCGCCCGCGCCGATGCAGTTCGAACGCCGTGCAGAGGCCCAGCACGCCCGCGCCGATAATCACGATGGGAGAGGAAGACGTCACGGGCCGTCTGATCGACCCGCGACGCCCCTATTGCAAGATGGCTTTCGCCTATTCCGCCGCCATCGAGGCCGCGCCGGCGTCATCCAAACGCGCGACCAGGGCCGCGTGCTGGTTCCACAGGGCGGTCGGCAGTCGATCGCCGAACTGGCGATAGAAGTCGGGGATCAGCGCCGCCTCTTCGGCCCAGACGGCCGCATCCACGTCCAGCAGGGTCGACAACTGCGCCGGCGTCAGGTCCAGGCCTGACAGGTCCAAGGCCGTGACTGACGGCACGCGCCCGACCGCCGTATCGACCGCCTCGGCCTCGCCGTCGATGCGCTCGCTGATCCACTTCAGCACGCGCGCATTGTCGCCGAAACCGGGCCAGACGAAGCGGCCGTCCTGATCCTTTCTGAACCAGTTGACGAAGAAGATGCGCGGCAGTTTCGAGGCGTCTCGGCCCTGCCCCATCTTCAGCCAGTGGGCGAAATAGTCGCCCATGTTGTAGCCGCAGAACGGCAGCATGGCGAAGGGATCGCGGCGCAGTTCGCCCACCTTGTTCTCGGCCGCTGCGGTGCCCTCGGACGCCACTGTCGAGCCCATGAAGACGCCGTGCTCCCAATCGAAGGCTTCGGTCACCAGCGGCACTGCGCTGGCGCGGCGGCCGCCGAACAGGATCGCGTCGATCGGCACGCCCTTGGGATCTTCCCACTCCGGCGCGATGGCCGGGCATTGGCTGGCGGGCGCCGCGAAACGGGCGTTGGGGTGCGCGGCGGGTTCGCCGGACGCGGGATCGTGCGGACGGCCCTTCCAGTCGGTCAGACCTTCGGGCGTCTCCTTGGTCAGACCCTCCCACCAGACATCGCCATCGTTGGTCAGGGCGGTGTTGGTGAAGATGGTGTTGGAGGCCAGGGTCTCCAGCGCATTGTGATTGGTGTTGCGGCTGGTGCCGGGCGCGACGCCGAAGAAGCCGGCCTCAGGATTGACCGCATACAGTCGCCCGTCATCGCCGAACCGCATCCAGGCGATGTCGTCGCCGATGGTCTCGGCCTTCCAGCCCGGCAGGCTGGGCTGCAGCATGGCCAGGTTGGTCTTGCCGCAGGCGCTGGGGAAGGCGGCGGCGACGTATTTCGCCCTGCCCTTCGGATCCGTCAGCTTGAGGATCAGCATATGCTCGGCCAGCCATCCCTCATCGCGAGCCATGATCGAGGCGATGCGTAGGGCGTAGCATTTCTTGCCCAACAGGGCGTTGCCGCCATAGCCCGAGCCATAGGACCAGATTTCCCGCGTCTCGGGGAAATGCACGATCCATTTGTCGTCGTTGCAGGGCCAGGCCACGTCAGCCTGACCATCGGCCAGCGGCGCACCCAGCGTATGGACGGCCGGCACGAAGACGCCCGTTTCGCCCAACTGATCCAGCGCCCGCTTACCCATGCGGGTCATCACCCCCATCGACAGCGCGACATAGCCGCTGTCGGTGATCTCTACGCCCAGGGCGCTAATCTCGGATCCTAGCGGGCCCATGCAGAACGGGACGACATACATCGTCCGCCCGGCCATGCAGCCGTCGAACAGACCGTCTAGACGGGCGCGCATCTCGATCGGATCGGCCCAGTTGTTGGTCGGACCGGCGTCAGCCTCGTCGTCAGAGCAGATGAAGGTGCGGCTCTCCACGCGCGCGACGTCGCGGGGATCGGAGGCGGCGTAGTAGCAGCCCGGCCGCTTGGTCTGATCCAGCGCCTTCAGCGTGCCCTTGGCCAGCAAGTCGGCGGTGATGGCCTCTTTCTCGGCCTCGGAGCCGTCGCACCAATGGACCTTAGCGGGCTTGGTCAGGGCGGCGATCTGCTCGACCCAGGCGATCAGCCCAGCATGGGCGGTGGGCGCCAGACGCAATCCGGGCGTAGTGAGAATGGACAAGGGCGTCTCCTGAGCGAAAAGGTCCGACGATCTGACGCCGTCGTGGCCTTCAGTGCGTGACGATCACGCACTGTTACAAGCGAATTGCGCCGGGCCTGGATGATCGTCAAGTTGCGCAAAAAATGCACAAACAACCGGGCTTTCGCGGTGAGAAATCGCAGATGTGTTCGTCGCGTTTCGACGATACTTGGGAGGAATGAACAGCCTGGACTCCATCAGCGTCTTGCCGGACGGCGCACTGACATCACCCGCTGCGCGGCGCAACGCCGAGGCGATTCTTAGCGTGCTCCGCGCCCACCTGTCGGCGAGTGGATCGGTGCTCGAGATCGCGTCCGGATCGGGCGAACACGCCGCCGCCTTCGCCGCCGCCCTGCCGGATCTGGACTGGACGCCCAGCGACCCCAGCGATCAAGCCCGCGAAAGCATCACCGCCTGGAGCCGCCAGCTCGATCTGTCGAACCTGAAGCCGCCGTTGGCGCTCGACGCCGGCGATCACACGACATGGCCGTCCGACATGTTTGACGCCCTGTATTGTGCGAACATGACGCACATAAGCCCCTGGTCGGCGACCGAGGGGCTGATGGATCTGGCCGGTCGGGTCTTGCGACGGCCCGGCGGCCTGCTGGCGCTTTATGGCCCCTACCGCGAGGCCGAGGTTCCGCTGGCGGAGTCGAACGCGGCCTTCGACGCCAGCCTGAAGGCGCGAAACGTAGAATGGGGTCTGCGTGATCGCGAAGCGGTTGAGACCCTGGCCCGCTCGCATAGCCTTGCGGCCACGCTGCGGGTTCAGATGCCGGCGAACAACCTCATCCTGCTGTTCCGCGCCGTCTGATCACACGATCGCGCCGACCAGCTTGGACAGTTCGGCCCGCTCGTTCAGGAGGGTCACCCCCCCGTCCTTGAACACCGCGCCCTCAGCCTGGGCCGATAAGCCGAAGCTGTCGGCCGCCAGCGCAACGCCGTCCGCGAAGGCGATGACCGTCAGACCGTTGGCGCGCGCCAGATCGATCAGCGACCGCACGGCCGCCAACGACGCCTCATCCGTCGAACCGCCCGGAACGACCAAACCCTTCAGACGGCCTTCGGCGATGTCCTTGGCCGTTGCGGTGGCCAGTACGGTCACGCCGCCGGCGATCAAACTGGCGTCGCCCGTCGAGATCGGGGCCAAGCCCACGCCTTCGGCCCGCAACGCGCCCTCCACGTCGCCCAACTCGCCGAACGCCATGTCACGCCGCATCACCAGCCCCATGCGCAGACGGGTGGGAACAGGACGGTTGTAACCGGTGCGACGGGGGCCTGCGGAAGATTTGTTTTGAGCGAACAAGACGTCTCCTTGAGATGTTTCAATACTGATCCAGATCCGACAAGCGACGCTGTCGAACCACCCACGCCGATGACCAGAAAAATGAAAATCGACGGGTCCGACGCGTGTCGTCCCGCACTCTGGATCATTTGTGGAATGCAGGCAGATATAGTGACGATCCCGTCTGGATCAACCTGCCAGTTCAAACGGACCGGCCTTGCTAATCCTGAAAACGGCGATCCGCTTGCTCGCGATCCCACCCGGCTCTAGACAGCCGCATCGACTGCACGACGGAATCGCATGGCCTTCACCCGCATCTATGACGGCGACGAACCTGTTCGCGTGAACAAGTGGCTGGGCCAGACGGGCGTCTGTTCGCGGCGCGAGGCCGATACCCTGATCGCCAATGGTCTGGTCTCCATCGATGGCGAGACGATCAGCGACGCCGGCCGAAAGATTCAACCGGGCGAAACCCTGACCCTGAACGACACCGCCCAGGCGGCCTTGGCGACGGGCATGACCCTGGTGCTGCACAAGCCGATCGGTTATGTCTCGGGCCAGCCCGATCCCGGCAAGATCCCGGCCGTGCGACTGCTGAAGACGCCCAATCGTATCGGCGAGGGCGAGACGCCTGCCCGCGACGCCTCCCTGCCCCCCATCGGTCGGCTGGACGAAGATTCGCGCGGCCTGTTGCTTCTGTCGTCGGACGGCGTCGTCGCCAAGGCGGTGATCGGCCCGGCGTCGGAATTGGACAAGGAATATCTGGTCGTCGTCCAAGGCCAGATCACCGAAGGCAAGCTCGGCAAGCTGCGCCACGGCTTGTCGCTGAACGACAAGCCCCTGAAGCCCGCCCGCGTCACCCAGATCGAACCGCAACGCCTTCGCTTCGTCCTGACCGAGGGCAAGTATCGCCAGATCCGCCGCATGTGCGAACTGGTCGGTCTGGAAGTCGTGGATCTTTATCGCATCCGCATCGGCCCGCTGGAACTGGGCGACCTGCCCGAGGGTCGCTGGCGTCACCTGACCGATCAGGAACGCGCGATGCTGATCGCCGCCTCGACGACGCCTCCAGCGCCCTAATCGAGCGCCCTAATCGAGCGCTCTGAACCACCGGTCCAGCAGTTGGGCCTCCTCACGGCGCGCCTCGGTGCGCTCGGCGGCCTCCGCGTCCACGCCCCACTGCTCTTCCTGGAACAGCTCGTCGATCCGCGACAGGTCGAACGCTGCCCCGCCACCCAACGCGCCCTGCTCAACCGCTAGGGCCAGCACGGCCGACCCCAGCAGCGGCACTGCCGTCGCCAGCCCCGTCAGGCGGAAGTCGTCCAGCGACAGCGCATGCGTCTTGACCCGCGCAATGGCGTCAGGTGATTGCGGTCGATGCACGATGCCTTCAACCGGCTGCAGCGCCACGCCCATCTCGCGCGCGGCCCAATCGCGCCACGGCCCCCATTCCCGCGCCTGGCGCTCGACCAGCGGCGTCGGATGTTCGGCCAGATAGCAGACCACGTCCGATCCGGCATAGGCCGCGATCTCGTCCGCCACCGGCTCGCGCGCCTGACCGATCCGATCGATGGCGGTCGAGGCCAGCCGGGTCGCCGACATGGTCGACGGATCCAGAAACTGCCCTTGCGCCGCCCATTCGTCGGCGACCAACTGCGCCGCAGCCTGCGTCGGCAAGACCAGCGCCGCCTTGTCCGGCGTCTTTGGCGTGCGCCCGTCCAAAAGCACGGCCCAGCCACCGTCCGCATGCGGCCCGACGCCAGCCTCGGTCCAGAAGCGGGAGATGCGGTGTTCTGTCTCGCGGAACCCTTTGCGAGCGGCGACCATGGGGTCGAGCGGCGGGATATGGCTCATCGGAGTCTCTTCACACCCAGGAAGGGATCGTCTTCGGCCTCGTCCTCGGAGAAGCCGAAGTGGGCGAAGCCGGCTTTCATCTCGGGGCTCAAGGGAGCGGTGACCTTGAGAACGCCGCCGCGCGGGTGGTCCAGTTCGATGCTGCGGGCGTGAAGTTGCAGCTTCAGGGGGCCTGACAGTTCGCGCGATTTCTCGTCGCCGTATTTCGGATCGCCCAGGATCGGATGGCCGATCCCCGCCATATGGGCGCGGAGCTGATGCGTCCGGCCTGTGAAGGGGCGCAGCGCCATCCATGACGCCCGGTGCGAGGCGCGGCTGATGGTCGAGAACGCTGTTTCGGCCGGTTCGGCGCGCGGGTCCTTGCGCTCGGCCGGTCGCATCATTTCGAAGTCGTTGATGCCGGTCTTCTTCAGCGGCATGTCGATCTGACCCGAATAGGGTTTCGGATTGCCGATGACGATGGCCCAATAGGTCTTCTTGGCCTGCCGCCGCGCAAAGGCGCCCGCCAGTCGCTTGGCCGCCTCCGGCCCCTTGCCCAGCAGCAGGACGCCCGAGGTGTCGCGGTCCAGCCGGTGGACCAGGCGCGGTCGCTCCAATCCCTCGCCCCAGGCCGACAGCAGACGGTCCACGTGACGGCTCGTCTTGGTCCCGCCCTGCACCGCCAGGCCATGCGGCTTGTTCAGGGCGATCACCATGTCGTCTTCGTAAAGCACCAGCGACTTGGCGAAGGCGATGTCCCTTTCGGACAGGGTGTGGGCGTCCCCGGCCTGGCGAGAGGTGTCGTCGGGGATCGGCGGCACGCGCACGGCGGCGCCGGCGGTCAGCCGGCCTTCGGGTTTGATGCGGGCGCCGTCCACGCGGATCTGGCCGCTACGGGCCATCTTCTGCACCTGGATGTTGGACAGATGCGGCCAACGCCGACGGAACCAGCGATCCAGCCGGATGCCGTCCTCATCCTCGGCGACATAGATCGTCAGGACTTCGCGCTTGGGCGCGTCGGCTGCGGGCGGCTGATCGGTCAAGCGGAAACTCCAAAGGTGCGGCGGGCGACCATCAGGCCGACGAACAGTGCCGCGATGGCCAAAACCACCGAGCCGATCACATAGGCGGCGGCCAGGCCGATCTGGCGGCGCTCGATCATCTGCACCGCTTCCAGCGAATAGGACGAAAAGGTCGTGAACCCGCCCAACACGCCGACGGCGGCGAACAGGCGCACCATCTCCTGCTGCGCCCCGCCCCGGAACGCCAGCCAGCCGACGAGCAAACCCATCAGCAGACCGCCGGCGACGTTGGCGGCGAAGGTGGCCACGGGCCAGCCGGCATTGGGCGCGAGCCGCCCGGCGGCGAGGCCCAGGCCATAGCGCGCCATGGAGCCGATCGCCCCGCCTGCCGCAACGAGAAGAAAACGTGTCATCGTGCGGCGATATATACGCCGCCCGCGCCGAAAGCGATGGTCAGCGCGGGATGGAGCTCTGCACCGAACGTGCGTCATAGGCGTTCGGACGATCGGGCTTCTGGCCGCGTCCCAGAACGACTTCCAGCGTCGTCGAAGTCGGCTGCGGTCCGCTGAAGTTCAGACCAACGCCCACGCCGACGCCAGACGCCGAATAGCCACCATATCGGCTGCTGCCGCCGCCGATGGAGACGCTCGGGCTGACGCCGCCTGCGCCACCCGGCCTACCATCGGTCCAGCTCTGCGTCACCTCAAACCAGTCGTAGCCTTGTTCGGTGGTCAGGTCGGCGGCGCGCACCAGCGCCCAATCGGCGACAGGGCCCGCCGCGCCGACGCCGTTGTAGGTGACACGGTAGCGATTGGATTCGATCCGCTGCTCGGAATACCCCTGCCCGTTCGGCCCCATCTGGGCGCCATAGGGCGCCAAGCTGGCGCAGGCGGTCAGGGCCAGGGCGGAAAGACCGGTCAGGGCGAGGGCGAGACGCTTCATCAGAGGTATCCTTTCAACGACATAGCGCCAAAACGCGCACGGCGTTCCCTGAAGCGCCGGTGACCTAGAGACCCAACGCCGTCCTCAGCTTCGCGAAATCCTCGGGCGGCGGCGCTTCGACCGTCGTCGTCCCACCCTCGGGATGCGGAAAGGTCAGTTTGGCGGCATGCAGCATCAGACGCTGCGCAGGTCCAAAGGGCGTGGTCAAAGCGCCGCCGTAACGCACATCCCCGATCAACGGCCGACCGATATGGGCCATATGCACCCTTAACTGATGCATTCGCCCGGTCAGCGGCTCCAGCTCGACCACGGCCCCTTCCGGCCCCGCGGCCAGGGTCCGATAGCGGCTCTGCGACCCTTGCGCGCCCGGCGCGTCAAAGGCGACGACCCGCATATAGCTCTCGCGCCCGATCTCTTCGCGACGCAGCGGCGCGTCGATGGTCGCCGCCTTGGGCTCAGGCGCCGCCGACAGCAGGGCCAGATACTGTTTTCTGAAACGCCGCATCTGCAACGCCTTACCCAGAAAACTCGCCGCCGGCTTGGTCTTGGCCGCCAAGATCACACCCGAGGTGTCGCGGTCCAGCCGATGCACCAACTCCGGCCGCTTGCCGTTTGAGCGCGCGAACGCCCAAAGCAGGTCGTCCAGCGTATGGGCCTTGATCCGCCCGCCCTGGCTGGACAGGCCCGGCGGCTTTGAGAAGGCGATGACGTGCGCATCCTCGTGGATCACCCACGACCGAACGGCGGCGATATCATCGGATGAAAGATCGGCAGGAACGCGGGTCACGGCGCGTCCATACGCGACGGCGCGCCCTGCGTCAGCCCATCAGCGCAGCACGCCGCGTTTGCGCATATTGAACCCATAACCAAACAGCAGAATCGCAATCAGCAGGATGATGATGGGCATCCAGCTCATGGCCGCCAGTTCGGGCGGCGCCGGCGGCGGAGGATCGATCAGCTTGCTATAGATCAGGCTGATCAACGCGCCCAATAACGACAGGCCGAAAGCCGGAACCGCCCAGCGCCGGCGCAAAAGCAGCATCACCGAACCGATCACCGCACCCCAGACCCCCAGCGTCCACGGCACATACATCCAGCCGGGCATGGCCTGGTAATAGGCAACCATGGCGTCGTCGAAACCCGCCGCCCGCATGTAGGCCTCACCCCGCGTCGTGGTCTGGATGAAGTCTAACGCGCCGAACCCATTCCACAACAAAGACAACACGCCCACCAGCCACAGATGCCAGGGCGTTTTCACCGTCTCGATCATCGTCCCCTCCCAAGGATGTCAGGCCGGAACGCTAACCGCGTTGTCGATTGGCGACAATGAACGGCGTTCAGTCAGTCGCCGGACGCGTCCACCGTTAGCCGTGCTCGCATTTCGGCCCAGCGCCCCAAGCGCGCCTTGACCTTCTCTTCGTGGCCCTCGCCCTTCGGCTTGTAGAAGGTGCGACGGTCCATCTCGTCGGGGAAGAAGTTCGCGCCGGAGAAGCCCTCGGGCGTGTCGGGGTCGTATTGATAGCCCTTACCGTAGCCCAGCGACTTCATCAGCTTGGTCGGGGCATTGCGGATATGGGCGGGGGGCATAAGCGAGCCCGTCTCATAGGCCGCCTTCTTTGCCGCCTTGAACGCCTCATAGACCCCGACCGACTTGGGCGCCGTCGCCAGATGCACCACCGCCTGAGCTAGAGCCAGTTCGCCCTCGGGACTCCCCAGGAAATCGTAGGTGTCCTTGGCCGCGTTGGCGACCAGGATCGACAGCGGATCGGCCTCGCCGATGTCCTCGACCGCCATCCGCACGATCCGACGCGCCAGATAAAGCGGATCCTCCCCCCCGTTCAGCATGCGCGCCAGCCAATAGAGCGCTGCGTCGGGGTCGGATCCCCGAACCGATTTATGCAGGGCGGATATGAGGTTGTAGTGTTCTTCTCTCGACTTGTCGTAGGCGGGCGCCCGGCGTTGCAGGACGCCCGCCAGTCCCTGCACGTCCAGCTTTTCGCCTTCAGGCAGGTCGAACAGCACCTCCGACATGGTCAGCAGATACCGCCCGTCGCCGTCGGCCAAGGCCAGCATCGCCTGCCGGGCCTCCGGCGTCAGCGGCAGGGTCCGGTCCATATGCGTCTCGGCCCGGCTCAGCAGCTGATCCAATGCCGCGTCGTCCAGCCGCTTCAGCACATAGACCTGACTGCGCGACAGCAAGGCGCCGTTCAACTCGAAGCTGGGGTTCTCCGTCGTGGCCCCGACCAGGGTCACCACGCCTGCCTCGACGAACGGCAAAAAGCCGTCCTGCTGGGCGCGGTTGAAGCGGTGGATCTCATCGACGAACAGCAGCGTGCTCTGTCCGGCCGCACGCCGCATCCGCGCCGCCTCGAACGCCTTCTTCAGATCGGCGACGCCCGAAAACACCGCGCTGATAGCCTGATACTCATAGCCCGCGGCCTGGGCCAGCAGGCGCGCGATCGTGGTCTTGCCCGTCCCCGGCGGTCCCCACAGGATCATCGACCCCAACCGCCCCGCCTCGATCATGCGCCGGATCGGCCCGCCTGGCCCCAGCAGATGATCCTGCCCCACCACCTCGTCCAGCGTGCGCGGACGCAGGCGGTCGGCCAAGGGGGCGTCGGGGGGCAGAATGCCGGAGGCTTCGAACAGGTCGCTCATGGGTGCGACCTATGTAGGCGTTCGCCAAAGGCTTTTCACGCGTTAGTATGGCGAACCGCCACGGAGACCGCACCATGACCGACGCCAATCCGAACCAGGGTCCGACTTCTGGCGTGACACCCCACCTTACCATCCCGTCGCGCGGCGCCTCTGCGGCGATCGATTTCTATATCATCGCCTTCGGGGCCGAGGTGTTGGACCGCCGTCTCGCCGACGACGGCGAGCGGCTGATGCACGCCCACCTGAGGATCAACGGCGCCAGCGTCATGTTGAATGACGAATTTCCAGAATACGGCGGTTCGCAGGATGTGCGGCCCGCCGGCGTGACCCTGCATCTTCAGGTCGCTGATCCCGACGCCTGGTGGACGCGCGCCATGATCGTCGGCGGCGCGGAACCTGTGCTGGACATGGCCGATCAGTTCTGGGGCGACCGCTACGGCGTCCTGCGCGACCCCTTCGGCCACACCTGGTCGATCGGCGGGCCGACGAAGGCCTGACGACCTATCTCAGCACGCCGCGAATCTGACGGCCGCCACGGTTGACGACGACCTCCCACGGGCCGCGACCGGAACTGGCGGCCTCGACATCGCGGGCCGAGCCGATGGCGCGGCCATTGATGCTGACGATCAGATCGTTCTGACGGAATCCCGCACGCGCCGCATAGCCGCGCCCGGACACGCCGGTCACGATGACGCCCGTCGCGAACGGATCGCCGCCCAGGCGGTCTGCCAGAGCAGGGCTGAGCGCGACGACCTCGGCGCCGGCGAAGGGGCCGGACTGGATCGTCACCCCTTGCTTCGGATCGGCGTCGCCCGGCAGGGTCTGAACCCGCGCCGTCACGGTCTGCGCCCGACCGTCGCGCAGGATGGACACCTGCACTTGATCGTTCGGATTGCGCGAGCCGACGCGGTAGTTCAGCCCGTTCTGGTCGTTGATCTCCTGACCATCGACGGCGGTGATGACGTCGCCCTGACGAATGCCGGCGCGCGCGGCCGGACCGTTTGCGTAGACGTCGGTGACGACCAGCCCCTGCGGTCGGCTCAGGCCCAGGCTGCCGGCGATGTCGCCAGTCACAGTATCGCCCTTCACGCCCAGCCACGGCCGAACCACAGCCGTCGCGCCGCCCACTGCGCTGTCGACCACCCGCTTGACCATGGCCGCCGGCACCGCGAACCCGACCCCGGCCGAGGAGCCCGAGCGCGAAAAGATGGCGGTGTTGATGCCGATCAGGTCGCCGTCCATGTCCACCAGCGCCCCGCCCGAGTTGCCGGGATTGATGGCCGCATCGGTCTGGATGAAGGACCCGCTGTCGGAAATGCCGGTCTCGGTCCGGTTCAGAGCCGAAATGATGCCGTTCGTCACCGTCTGACCCACGCCGAACGGATTGCCGATGGCCAGGACCAGATCGCCGACCTGCTGCTCTTCCTGATCGTCGATGGCCAGCACCGGCAACCGGTCGCTGACGTTCTCCAGCCTCAGCACGGCGATGTCGCTGCGCTCGTCGGCCAGAATGACGGTGGCGGGAAACTCGCGCCGGTCGTTCAGCACGACCTTGATCTGCTGGGCGCCGTCGATGACGTGGTTGTTGGTCACCACGATCCCGTCCGAACGGACGATGACGCCAGAACCGACTGATTCCGCCACCCGCGCCTGGGGAATGCCGCCGCCGAAGAATTGGAAGAAGGGATCAGCCTGCACCCGCTGCACACTGCGCGCCGAGATATTGACCACAGCCGGCGCCGCCGATCGCACCACGGGCGCGAAGCTGGACTTCATTCCCGCCGCATCGGCCGGGGCAGTTCGTGTCGGCTGTGCGAACTCGCCCTCCTGCGCCTTTGAATTCGAGGGATTGCCGCACGCCGACAGGGCGAAGGCGGCGGCGAGCACGATCGATCGGGTCTTCATGGGCATCCGAAACTGGGGCATCCGGGACTGGCAAGCGTAGAATGACGCCATTCCGCACCCGGTTTCGGGCCGGATCAAGGCGTGTGCGCGGCATCAACGGAAAAGCGGGACAGGCCGTTCCGCCCGGCGGCGAACGCAAGATTGTCAACGTCTTCGACCTTGACGCCTTGCACCCTGCGTCGGACTGTCGCGGCTCCCCCAGTCGCCTGAAGAGTCCTCGATGATCCGTTCTTGCCTGCGCGCCGCTCCACTCGGCCTCGCCCTCCTATTGGCCTCGACCGCCCCGGCCGCCCTGGCGCAGCAGGCCTCGACCACCC
>NZ_WJWX01000019.1:0-61887 GCF_009661015.1 Brevundimonas sp. SPF441
TTTTTCGCTCCTTTCTTCCGCGGGACCTTGGAGATCTTCATCCCCGCCGCCCCGCCGGCCAGCCCGTTTCCGAGCGAGGCGGCTCTATACGGAGCACCCTCTTTGTCAGCAAGCGGATTCTGACAGTGCGGGGGAAGTTTCTCGCAGACTCATGATCGTCGATCAGGAATTGTAATCCTCGAGGCTATTCGAAGCCCGTAAATACTGGCGTTTCGCCTTCTCAGGCCCCGCCGAGACGCGACATCAGTTCCGGATTCTGCTCGGAGGCCACGACCTCGTCGTCGAATGCGCGTTGGGCATCCGCCTCGTCCGCAAAGGTCGCCGGCTCTGACAGCCGCAGGCTTGAAACCGCGTAGACATCGCCCTTTTGCTCGAGGGTAACGCCGCTGCGGGCGTGAAGGATGCGGGCGTCCATCGTCATTGGGCTGGTCTCCTGTTCCGATGCAGAACGCACAAATCGGCCGGATGGCTCTCCTCAAGCGCCAGAAAGACCGTCGACGAGGCGCAAGCGCAGCTCTTCGTCATCCAAGCCTTGCACGACGATCATTTTCAAACGTGATTGTGCGCCGCGTCCGATGCTGACCGACGACTTCGGGACGCCAAGGCTTTTGGCCAAGAGCCGGATCAGGGCGTCGTTGGCCTCTCCTTCGATCGGACGGGCGCGGACGCGCACCTTGAGCACGGGTCGACCCTCGTCGTCGGTCGCCCACCCATCAATGCGCTCGGCCGCAGCGCCGGGCTGCAGCCTTACAGGCAAGTTCGCCATGTGGTCCTCTGCGGGCAAGAAAAAAGGCGCGGCTCCGATCGGCGCCGCGCCCTCTTCAGATCGATTCGACCTGGGCCTAGCCCAAGGCGGCCATCAGTTCCGGCACCACCGTCTTGTAGTCGCCGACCAGACCATAGTCCGCGACCTGGAAGATCGGGGCGTCCGCGTCCTTGTTGATGGCGACGATGGTCTTGGAGTCCTTCATCCCGGCCAGGTGCTGAATCGCGCCCGAGATGCCGATGGCGATGTAGAGCGCCGGGGCGACCACCTTGCCGGTCTGACCGACCTGATAGTCGTTGGGCGCATAGCCGGCGTCGACCGCCGCGCGCGAGGCGCCGATGGCGGCGCCCAGCTTGTCGGCGAGCGGCTCCATCACGGCATGGAACTCATCCGCCGATCCCAGGGCGCGACCGCCCGAAACGATGATCTTGGCGGCGCCCAGTTCGGGCCGGTCCGACTTGACCATTTCCTCGGACACGAAGGCCGTCTTGGGCGCGTCGGCGCCGGCGACGCTCTCGACCGGGGCCGAACCGCCCTCAGCCGCGGCGGCGAAGGCGGTCGGGCGCACCGTGATCACCTTCTTGGCATCGGCCGACTGGATCGTCTCCAGCGCATTGCCGGCATAGATGGGGCGCACGAAGGTATCGGCCGACACCACCTCGATGATGTCCGAGATCGGCGCGACGTCCAGCTTGGCGGCCAGACGTGGGGCGAAGTTCTTCCCGTCCGTGGTCGCAGGCGTCAGGATGGCGTCGTAGCCCCCGGCCAACGGCAGGACGGTCGCCTCGACCGCCTCAGCCAGCATCTTGCCCAGACCGGCGCTATCAGCCAGCAGCACCTTGCGGACGCCCGCGATCTTGGCGGCGCTATCGGCGGCGGCCTGCGCCCCCTGCCCCAGAACCAGGACATCCACATCGGACGAGAGGCCCAGCGCGGCGGTCACGGTCTTGTGGGTGGTGTCGCGAACGGTCGAACCGTCGTGATCGGCGATGACGAGGACAGCCATATTACAGCGCTCCCGCAGACTTGAGCTTGGAAACCAGTTCGGCCGCATCGGCCACCTTGACGCCGGCCGACCGCTTGGGCGGCTCGGTGACCTTGATGACCTTCAGGCGGTCGGCGACATCGACGCCGTAGTCGGCGACCGCCTTCATGGCGATCTCCTTCTTCTTGGCCTTCATGATGTTCGGCAGAGAGGCGTAGCGCGGCGTGTTCAGCCGCAGGTCCACCGTGACCACCGCCGGCAGTTCGGCAGCAATCGTCTGCAGGCCGCCGTCGACCTCGCGCGTGACCGTGGCCTTGCCGGCATCGATCACCAGCTTGCCGGCGAAGGTCGCCTGGGGCCAGTCCAGCAGGGCGGCCAGCATCTGGCCCACTGCATTGTTGTCGCCGTCGATCGACTGTTTGCCCATCAGGACCAGGTCGGGCTTTTCCTCCTCGACCACCGCCTTCAGCAGTTTGGCGACCGCCAGCGGCTCGAGATCCGTGTCCGACTGGATCAGCAGACCCCGATCCGCGCCCATGGCCAGCGCCGTGCGGATGGTTTCCTGCGCCTGGGTGACGCCGATGGAGACCACGACGATTTCCGTCGCGGTGCCGGCGGCATGGTGTTCCTTGCCTTCCTTCAGACGAACCGCCTCTTCGACGGCGATCTCGTCGAAGGGGTTCATGCTCATCTTGACGTTGGCCAGATCGACGCCCGACTGATCCGCCTTGACGCGGGCCTTGACGTTATAGTCGATCACCCGTTTGACGGGGACGAGTACCTTCATGGGTCTATCCGTGAAATCGCCTGAATGTGTGGGCAGGACATGGAGCGGTCGTGAAGGCCTGTCAACGTAACGCGGGGTCAAGCTGTGGCTTCGATCCCTATCCAACGGACCACGAGATGAAGCGTTTCCTGACCTTTCCCCGCCTGGCGATGATCTTCTTCGGCCTGTTCGGCATCACGGTCGTCGGGATTTTCGCCCTTCAGGACTACTGGGTCGCGCCCGGCAAACGCTGCGAGGCGGCGGGCAAATGGTACGACATGGAAAGCCGCATCTGCGCCCAGCCTATCTCCATCGCCCAGATCACCGGCCGCCCCAATGGCGTGTCGCGCGCCGAGGCTTCGGCCGAGAAGAACCGCGAGCTGGTCCGGATCGAACAGGATCTCGCCGCCCAGAGCCGCGCCCGCGCCGCAGAGGCCGAGCGTCAGAAAGCCGCACTGGCGGCGGCGCGTCCCGCCGCCTGACCGGTTTCGCCTAGCGGGTCGCGCCGGGCTTCCATTTGATGTCGCTGGCTCCGTTGGCGTTGGCGCGTCGCGCGGCGACGAACAGATGGTCGGAGAGGCGGTTCAGATATTTGACCGCTTCGACATTCACGGCCTCGCCGTTTTCGATCAGGCGCACCGCCTCGCGTTCGGCCCGTCGGCAGACGGTGCGCGCGACATGCAAATGGGCCGACAAAGGCGCGCCGCCCGGCAGGATGAAGCTGTCGAGCGCCTTCAGGCTCTCGTTCATCCAGTCGATTTCCTGCTCAAGGCGCGCAACCTGACTCTCGACGATGCGCAAGGCCTCCCAGGCCGGCGGCGGGTCCAGAGGCGTGGCCAGATCGGCGCCCAGGTCGAACAGCTCATTCTGGATCCGGCCCAGCATGGCGTCGATCCGGTCGTTCTGGCCGCTGTTCAGCCGGGCGACCCCGATCACCGCGTTCAGCTCATCCACCGCGCCATAGGCCTCGACCCGGGCATCGCTCTTGGACACAGGCGCGCCAGACGCCAGCCGCGTGCGACCGTCATCGCCCGTGCGGGTATAGATCTTGTTCAGCGTCACCATGATCAGGCTCCCTGCGTCGCCTTCCACATCATGCCGACGACCAGCAGAATGACGGCGACCGCCTGAAGCCCGACGCGCAGGCGCATCAGCTTGTTGGAATGGCTGCGCGCATAGTCCCCGCCCCGAAACAGCGAATAGAGGCCGAAGCCCAGGGTGATCGTCACGGCCAGGATCGCGAGGATGATCAAAATGTCGAAAATCTGCATGCCGTCGTTCTAGACCCGGATCGCCGTCGCGCGCCAGCGCAGCGCTTAAAGCCATTGTCCGGCGCGCAGGATCGAACGGCAGAAATTCGCCGACCGCAGATATTTTATTTCCCGAGCTAAGCCATTTGGTGACGATTGTTGGCGTAACGTCAGCGCCATGACTGATCGCGCCGTCCGCAACCTGGAGCACCTCAAGAGCTCGGCCTCCACAGCCCGCGTGCTGAATCTGCTGCGCGTGTGGGAGGAGAACGGCGACAGCGCGCCCGACGGCGCCGTGCGCAATCCCGACTGGGCGGCGCGTCCGATCTTCCGTACGGCGGCGCTGAACCGGGCCCTGATCATCAAACATCGTCTGCGGCGCAACGAGACCGATCTGTTCACCGGCCGACGCCAGGTCGCGACCAAGGTCGTCATCCCTATCGACGATACGGACCTGAAGACCGGCGGCCGATACGTCTTCGTCAATCAGATCGGCTTTGAGCGGATGATGATGGAGGCGTTCGGCGTTGCGCCCAACCACCCCGATATCGAAACCCTGCGCCTGATCGACAAACTGCCGTCGCTGGACCCCTTTTTGCTGCGCGAGCAGTTGCGTCGCGGCGGCCTGGACCCCTCGCCCTGCTACTTCTCGATCAGCGACAGTGATCTTCAGCGCATGCTGGCCTTCGTCCGCAGCGAGATCGAGCCGCTGGTCACGCTGAGCCTGGGCGCGGATACGATCGCAGTGAACTCGGATTCGGCCGGGCGGATGGCGTCCAAGATTCTGTCGAACACGCCCGGCGATCAGCTGGACGCCCTGCGACTGACCCTGCGCCTGGCGCCCGAACAGTATCAGGAGGGCGTCTTTTGCTGGAAAGGCTTCCTCTATTACAAATGGACGCTCGCCGCCCTGCTGGGCGAGGTCGCCGGCGTCGCCGAGGCCGTGCGCACCATCAAGCCCGTCGGCAAGGTCGATCACGCCGCCAAGGAATATCTGGCGCGCAGCCGCGATGTCCTGCGCGGCCGCATCATCAAGACGTGCGACGAAGTCAGCAGAACCCTGCGCGTCTATGACGACGCCTACGCCAAATTGACCCAGGAAGGCCGCCCTATCGCTTTCCGTGACTTCCTGCTGGACGCCCCGTCCATGTTCGCAAAGCTGGGCGACCAGCTGGGCGCCGTCCAGCACATCGTCAGCTACTGGCGCTTCCGCTTCGGCTCCTCCGCCGCTCCGGTGAACGTCGAGGAGCTGATGGACATCTTCATGGACTTCGAAACCGGCCTGCTCGGCCGTGGCGAACTCCCAGACGACATCGGCATGATCGCCGCCTAGCCCGATCCTAGTGCGCCGCGTCCCAGTTCGACGCCGCGCGGGCATCCACTACGAGCGGAACTGTCAGGGCCACGGCTGGGTCCGACGCGTTCTCCATCACGCGTTTGATGACGGCGATGGCGCGGTCGGCTTCGGCTTCCGGCGCCTCGAACACCAGTTCGTCGTGGACCTGAAGCAGCATGCGCGTGCTGAGGCCGGCTTCGGTCAGGGCGACGGGCATGCGGATCATGGCGCGGCGGATGATGTCTGCGGCCGCGCCCTGGATCGGGGCGTTGATGGCGGCGCGCTCGCCGAACTGGCGCTCGGCTCCGGACTTGGAATGGATGGCCGGGATGTGGATTCGGCGGCCGAAGACGGTCGAGACGAAGCCGGTCTGGCGCACCTCGGCCTTGGTCTTGTCCATATAGGCGCGGATGCCGGGGAACCGTTCGAAATAGGTCTTGATATAGGCCCCCGCCTCGCCCTGATCGATGCCCAGCTGATTGGCCAGGCCGAAGGCCGAAATGCCGTAGACGATGCCGAAGTTGATCGCCTTGGCGCGGCGCCGCGTCTCGGACGGCATGCCCTCGACCGGCACGCCGAACATCTCCGAGGCCGTCGCCGCGTGAATATCCAGCCCCGCCTTGAAGGCGCGCTTCAGTTCGAAAATATCGCCGATATGGGCCAAAAGGCGCAGCTCAATCTGGCTGTAGTCGGCGCTGATCAGGACATTGCCCGGCGCAGCGATGAAGGCCTGGCGGATTTCGCGGCCCGTCTCGGTGCGGATGGGGATGTTCTGCAGGTTGGGATCGCTGGATGCCAGACGGCCCGTGGTGGCGGCGGCCAGTTGATAGCTGGTGTGAACGCGGTCCGTCTTGGGATCGGCCGCCGCGGTCAGGGCATCCGTATAGGTGCCCTTCAGCTTCGACAGCTGGCGCCAGTCCAGGATGGCGCGCGGCAGATCGTGGCTGAGAGCCAGTTCCTCCAACACGCTGGCGTCGGTGCCCCACTGGCCCGAGGCGGTCTTCTTGCCGCCCGGCAGGTTCAGTTCGCCGAACAGGATCTCTCCGATCTGGCGCGGCGAACCGATGTTGAAGGGCCGCCCGGCGATCTCATGGGCCTGGGCCTCCAGCTCGGCCATGCGCAGGCCGAACTCGCTGGATAGGCGCTTCAGTCGGTCGGGATCGATGCGAACGCCGTTCAGCTCCATGTCCGCCAGCACCGTCGGCATGCCGCGCTCCAGCGTCTCATAGACGGTGGACAGACCCTCGCGCGCCAGACGCGGTTTCAGGATACGCCACAGCCGCAGCGTCACATCCGCATCCTCGGCGGCATATTCCGAGGCGGGTTTCAGCGCGACGTGCTTGAAGGATTTCTGGCTCTTGCCAGTACCCGCCACATTCTTGAACGGAATCGGCTCGTGGCCCAGGTGCAGGCGCGCCAGCTCGTCCATGCCATGCCCGTGCAGCCCGCCCTCCAGCACATAGGAGATCAGCATCGTGTCGTCATAGGGCGCGACGCGGATGCCCCGACGCGCCATGACGGCGATGTCGTATTTGGCGTTCTGAAGCACCTTCAAAACCGACGGGTCTTCCAGCAGCGTCTTCAGCTTGGCCAAGGTCGTGGGCTTGTCCAGCTGATGGATCGGCTCGGACGCCTCGCCCGCTTCACCAAAGAGACCACCCTCGCCGGCCTGCGGCTCATGCTCGTGCGTCAGCGGGATGTAGCAGGCCTCGTTCGGCCCCACCGCCAACGACACGCCGCACAGCCCCGCATGGGTCGCCGACAACGTATCGGTCTCCGTATCGAAGCCGACGACGCCGACCTCGGTTGCGCGCGCGATCCAGCGATCCAGCGCCTCTTCAGACTGGACACATTCGTAAGCCGCGTGATCGAACGTCTGGACCTCAGCCGGGCTTTCGATGACCTGGCCGTAGCGAGGGGTCGCGACGGGTGCGTTCAGGTTCGGCGCGCGCTTGGGCGCAAAGGCGGAGACGTCGCTGGGTCCCGCCTTGCCGTCGCCGACGCGGCGCTGCAGCGAGCGGAACTCCATCGTCTCCAAAAAGCCCGACAGGATCGTAGGATCGGGATCGCGCACGGCGAAATCGTCGATCGCCTCGGGCGCCGGCGCATCGCAGGTCAGGCGCACCAGCTCGCGCGACAGACGGATCTGGTCGGCGAAGTCGATCAGAGTCTGGCGGCGCTTGGGCTGTTTGATCTCGCCGGCATTGGCCAGCAGGGTGTCCAGATCGCCGTATTCGTCCAGCAGCTGCGCCGCCGTCTTCGGTCCGATGCCTGGCGCACCGGGGACGTTGTCCACGCTGTCGCCGATCAGGGCCTGCAGATCGACCATCTTCTCCGGGCCGACGCCGAACTTTTCGAAGACCTCAGGTTCGGCCAGACGCCGGTCCTTCATCGGATCCCACATCACGACGCCGCCGCCGATCAGCTGCATCAGGTCCTTGTCCGACGAGACGATCACCGCCTCCCCGCCCGCGTCGCGCGCCTTGCAGGCGTAGGTCGCGATCAGGTCGTCGGCCTCATAGCCGGGCAGTTCGACGCAATGGACGCCGAACGCCGCCGTCGCCTCACGCACCAGCGGAAACTGCGGCACCAGATCCTCGGGCGGCGGCGGGCGGTGGGCCTTGTACTGGTCGTACAGGGTGTTGCGGAACGTCTTTTCCGAATGGTCGAAGATGGCCACCAGATGGGTCGGACCATCGGCGCCTTTCATGTCCTTCAGCAGCTTCCACAACATGTTGCAGTAGCCCTGGACCGCGCCGACCGGCAGGCCGTCGGACTTTCTCGTTAATGGCGGCAGGGCGTGATAGGCGCGAAAGATGTAGGCCGAGGCGTCGATCATCCACAGCCGCAGCGCAGGGCCGTCCTGCGTCATCTGGCGTTCGGTTTCTGGATTCTCGGGCGCAGTCGTCTCGGTCATGGCCGGAACATAGGGCTCCAACGCCCCCGCGTCAGCGTCAGAATTCGGTCCAGCTCGATCCCGGATCGCGCTGGCCGGGTTGGGCCTGCTGCTGGCCCCAGGACACGACCATGAAAGCCTTGTGGCTGCGGATACGATAGGTGCCGATCATCGGCACCACGGCGCCCAGCGGCGCACCGGTCTTGGCCTCGTAGAGGAAGCCGGAAAACTCGGCGACCCCGACCCGGTCCCGGTGGCTATAGACCGACAGTTCCGGCAGGGAGACGACGTTGAAGGTCTCGTTGATCGGGATCCGCATCTCGGGAATGCCGAAGACGCGCCGCATCTGCTCCAGCGACAGTGCGCCGGCGCGGATCTCGAACACGGCGTTCGCCTCGTCCTTGTTGCGGGCCAGGCTGAAACCGGCGTCCGAGATCGCCCCCCGGATCGCGCTGACGGCGTAGCGTGTGCCCTCCCCCTGGAAATAGGCGTCGTCGATGAAGACCGAAGCGCCCGTCGGCAAAGGCAGGACCAGCCCCTCGACCGCCCGGTCCGAGGCGCGCGCCAGGAGCAGCTGCTCCGTCGCCGTGCGGCCGGTGTTGCTCTCGGTGGTCGAGGCGCAGGCCGAAAGCACGACCGCCGCAACCGTCAGCAGAGCCGCCGTCCGCACCGTCATCACCAGGCGCCGACGTTCGGCATGGAGGCCCAGGGCTCGGCCGGCGCCAGCGGCGCGCCTTCCTGAAGCAATTCGATGGAAATGCCGTCCGGCGAGCGGACGAAGGCCATGTTGCCGTCGCGCGGCGGACGGTTGATCGTCACCCCGCCGTCCATCAGCGTCTGGCAGGCGGCGTAGATGTCATCGACCTTATAGGCCAGGTGACCGAAGTTGCGGCCGCCCTGATACTCTTCCGGATCCCAGTTGAAGGTCAGCTCGACCTCGGGGCAGCGTTCGGCCGCCGACTGTTCCAGATTCTTGGGCGCTGCGAGAAAGACCAGGGTGAACCGGCCCGCCTCGTTCTCGATGCGGCGCATCTCCTGCAGACCCAGAAGGTCGCAATAGAAGTGCAGCGAGGCGTCGATGTCCTTTACCCGGACCATGGTGTGCAGATAGCGCAAGGCTCGTCTCCGTCCGAACAGCGTGTCAGCCGTCTATAGACCCAACCGCCGCAACACCGCGACTGAACTGAGGTTACGGTCTCAGTGGACCTCGGGCGCGCGGGCCGCGGGGCTCAGATATTCGTTTTCGTCGTGGGCCTGGGCCGACAGGACGAAACGCCGGTCGCAATAGCCGCACTCGATAAAGTCGTCCTCACCCATGTCCATATAGACTAGCGGATGACCCAGGGCCCCGCCGCCGCCGTCGCAGGCCACGCGTTTGGTCGAGACGACGATCTCTTCGGGCGGCGGGATGATGGCGTCGGAATGGCGGGGAGGCATGGTCCGGTCCGGGTCTGAAAGGCTTGCGCGCTTCCTAGGCGGCGCAGGCCTGAAGGTCAAACCTCGGCGGTCCGGCGACCCAGCAGCCGGTTCAGCATCGCCTTGCGCTTCTTGAACAGCGTCAGGCCCAGACAGGCCGCGCCGACCCACAGACCGATCTCGCCGATCAGCAGCAGGGCGGCGCCGGCGATGGCGGCATGTGTCATCTCGATCTGATCGGTCTTGCCCGCCAGCAGCGCCAGTCCTCCACCAATGTAGCCAATGGCGCAGACCGCCATGGCGACGAAGCCGATCAGGCGGGTGCGGGTCAGAGGCGTTTTGCCTTTTTGAACGGCGGTCACGTCGATCTCCATCAAGTTTGGTTGTCTTAATGACAAGCAAGCTAGACATGCGAAATGCTTAAGTCAAGCACCATTGACACATAGACAGGTCTGCTTGTCTGATGCTGTCGGCGAGACAGGTTGGCGATTGCGGTCACTCGCCCTACCTATGCCGCTCGCCGTCCCGTCCGAGTGAATAGCCGACCATGTCAGAGACCCCCGCCCTGCCCGACAACGCCATCGAGGTGCGGGGACTGAAGAAGACCTATGCCGGGTCCAAGAAGGCCGCCCCCAAGGCGGCCCTGCGCGGCGTCGATCTGGTCATTCCGCGCGGCTCCGTCTTTGGCCTGCTGGGCCCGAACGGCGCCGGCAAATCGACCCTGATCAACATCCTGGCTGGGGTGGTGAAGAAGTCCGAAGGCTCTGTGACCATTTGGGGCCGCGACATCGACAAGGAGCCGCGCGACGCCGCCGCCGCCCTGGGCGTCGTGCCGCAGGAGATCGTCGCCGACGTCTTCTTCACACCGCGCGAATCACTGGAGGTGCAGGCGGGCTTTTACGGCGTGCCCAAGGACGAGCGCCGGTCCGACGAACTGCTGGCCGCCTTGGGCCTGTCGGACAAGGCCAACGCCTATGTCCGCGCCCTGTCCGGCGGGATGAAGCGCCGCCTGATGGTGGCCAAGGCCCTGGTCCACAATCCGCCAATCCTGATCCTGGACGAGCCGACGGCCGGCGTGGACGTCGAACTGCGTCGTCAGCTGTGGGCCTACGTCCGCCGCATCAACGAAGAGGGGGTGACCATCGTCCTGACCACCCACTATCTCGAGGAGGCCCAGGAGCTTTGCGACACCATCGCCATCGTCAACCGGGGCGAAGTGGTGGCCTGCGAGCCCACGCCGCAGCTTCTGCGCCGTCTGGACAGCCGCAATGTCGTTGTGACCCCTGAACCACCCCAGGCGACGCCGCCGGTGCTGGCCGGTTTCGAGGTTACGCCCCGTCCGGGCGGCGCCTTCGCGGTCGCCTACAAGAAGGGGCAGTCGTCGGTCGAACAGGTCATCAACGCTGTGCGCGCCGCCGGCGTCACTATCGCCGACATCACCACCGAAGATCCGGACCTGGAGGACGTCTTCCTGGCCCTGACTTACGGCGATACGTCACGGGTCGACCCGACCAGGGACTAATCGACCTCGGCCAGAAATTCGAAGATCGCCGCCTTGGCCTCAGCCTCGTCCAACATGGGCGCGTGGCCGATGCCGGGAACCTCGACATAGGCCATGGCCGGGGCCGCCTTCTTCATCCGCGCGGCGATGTCGGCGCTCAGCAGATCCGAGGCAGCGCCCCGCACAAGCAGCGTGGGCTTATTCTTCGCTAATCGTCGGAACATGGGCCACAGGTTCGGAACCAGCGCCTTAGCCCCCGCCGCTCGGATCGGCACGGCGATGTCGGGATCGTAGTCCAGCGCGATCTCGCCGTCGGGCTGCTGGCGGAAAATGCGCCGAGCGAAGGCGTCCCAGTCCGCATCCGTATAGTGCGGGAACGCCACCGCATTGATCCGCTTCGCATAGGCCGTCGCATCGGCCCAGGAGCCGATCTCGACCGGCTGGCCGCTGTAGGCGGCGATCCGCGCCAGGCCTTCCGGCGCCACCTCCGGCCCGATGTCGTTCAAAATGGCCGCGACCACCGCCTTGGGCCGCATCGCCGTCAGCGCCATGGTGATCAACCCGCCCATGGAGGTGCCGACGAAGACCGCTCTATCGATCCCGGCCTGCTCCATCAGGGCCAGAACGTCGCGCGCATAGACGTCGGGCATATAGGTCATGGGGTCGGGCGCACGGTCCGACAGGCCACGTCCACGCACGTCCACCGCCAGCACCCGCCGCCCGCTCTGGGCTAGCAGCGGCGCGATGGCTTCGAAATCGGCGCTGTTGCGGGTCAGGCCGTGGATGGCGATCACCGGGGGACGCGCGACGCCGGAACCGGGCGCATAATCCCGCGCAAAGAGCGTGAGCCCATCCGGCGAGGTCCAGCGGCGTTCAACGAATGGATAGGGCGCGCTCATTGGCGATGTCCTCCGATTTTGGCTCAGAGTAATTCACCAAGCGAGGAAATGCGACGCCCGGTCTTAGAGACCGACCACATCGCGCACGAAAACGTCCAGATCGCCGCCTTCGAAGAGGTAGCCCGCCACCCCGGCCCGCTCACCGGCCTGCAGATCGCGCTTCTGATCGCCGATGATGAAGGACTGCGTCGGGTCCAGATCGTGCTGGGCGATGGCGCGCAGCAACATGCCCGGATTGGGCTTGCGATCAGGGTGGTCGGGATGGCGATAGCGCGCCTCGATCGCCTCGGGATGGAAGGGCGCGGAATAGACGGCGTCGATGATCGCCCCCTCTTCGGCCAGTCGCGCGACCAGCAGATCATTGAAGGCGTTCATGGTCTCTTCGCTGAACAGGCCCCGCGCCACGCCCGACTGGTTCGTCACGATCACGGTGCGATAGCCGGCCTGGTTCATCCGCCGCACCGCCGCCGCCGCGCCGGGGATCAGCTTCAGATCCTCGGGCCGATGCGGATAACCGCTGTCCTTGATCAGCACCCCGTCCCGATCCAGAAAGGCGGCGGGCCGGCCGGTCATGCGTCGCTCCGAAGCAATTCCGAAAAGGCGGTCATCAGGTGATAGAGGCTGGACGCGGGCACGGCCGCATCGTGCGAGCGGCCATCGGCGTCGTAACTGTCCACCCATAGGCCCGGCACGGCGGTGGCCAAATGCGTGTCGAATACTGCGGCGATCAGTGCCGAAACGCCTGCGTCGCCAAAACTCAACCCCGTGCGAATGGCCTCGGTCTGGGCCCACAGACGCCGCCCGCCATCCAGCACCTCTCCCGCCGGGCCGATCTCACGGATGGCGAACCCGTCGCGATAACCCTGGGCTGCCGCTCGACGATGCAGCGCCGTGGCCAGATCTGAATCGTCCCCGGCCTGCTTAAGCAGCCAGGCCCATTCTTCGAGGTGGCCCGGCTCGATCACTTGACCCGTTGCGGGATCGGCGGACCAATCCTCGGTGAAATATTCGCGGATCGCGCCGTCGACCAGGAAGCGGTGTTTGCACAGGTCCAGCGACGCCCGCGCCGCCGCCTCGAACGCCGGATCGGGCGCGAGGGCCTGCCAGGCCAGCATCGCCTCCAGCATATGCATGTGGGGATTTTGACGCCGCGGCAGGCGTGGCGGCAGGGCCTCCTCCCATCCCCCATGCGGAGACGCCATCAACCGATCGATTGCAGCCAGCGTCTCTAGCGCCAAAGGCCGCGCTCGCGCATCATTCAGGACGTGGTGCGCCGTCGCGAGCGCGAACAGAACGAAGGCCAGGTCGTAAAGATCAGCCGTCTCATCGACCACCACGCCGTCGTCATCGGTTGCCGAGACCCAAAGGCCGTCGTCACGTCGGCGACTGGATATCAGTTGATCCAGCCCGACCTGGGCCACCGCTCGGCCCTGCGCCCATCCCAAGGCGGCCGCTTCGCAGAACACATAGACCTGACGCGCCTGAACCCGCGTGCGACGACGAAGACCGATCACCGGCCGGCCATCGAGATCCAGCTGCTCGAAGAAGCGCCCCTGCGCATCGATGCCCCGCTCGGCCCATAGCGGCAGGGCATGGTCGAACAGCCAGTTCGAGACCCTGGTCCGGGCGGCGGAAAGCGTCGTCATGGCGCTGGCTTAGGACGCAAGCCGACGGGCGCCAAGACCTGTGTGCGGTAGCAAAGGGCAACGCGATGTGACGCCGCGCGATTTGGCCCGCGCGCCCGATCTTGCTAGGACGACCCGACATTCGCGGCCTGCCTGTCCGGCCGCCGCCCCCGATCCCCCGTGGAGAGCGTCCCCCATGATCCCCTTCATCGACCTTCAGGCCCAGCGCCAACGCCTCGGCGGCAAGATCGAGGCCGCCGTTCAGGAGGCCGTCGTGGGCGGCGCCTGGGTCATGGGTCCGCAGGTCCGCCAGTTCGAGGCCGACCTCGCCGCCTTTGGTCAGGCCAAGCACGCCTTGGGCTGCGGCAACGGCACCGACGCCCTGATCCTGCCGTTGATCGCCTGGGGCGTTCGCACCGGCGACGCCGTCTTCTGCCCCAGCTTCACCTTCACGGCCACGGCCGAGGTCGTGCCGTGGCTGGGCGCCTCGGCCGTGTTCGTGGACGTCGACGCCCACACTTACAATATGGACCCGGCCAAGCTTGAGGCGGCCATCGAAGCGGTCAAGGCCGAAGGTCGCCTGACGCCCAAGGTGGTCATCGCCGTCGATCTGTTTGGTCAGCCGGCCGACTATCCCGCCATCCGCGCGATCTGCGACCGCCATGGGCTCAAGCTGATCTCGGATTCGGCGCAGGGCTTCGGATGCACCCTGAACGGCGACCATCCGCTGAAGTGGGCCGATGTCACCACGACCAGCTTCTTCCCGGCCAAGCCTTTGGGCTGCTACGGCGACGGCGGGGCGGTGCTGACCGACGACGACGATCTGGCTCAGGAAATGGATTCCCTTCGCGTGCACGGCAAGGTCGTCGCCAAGGACCTGGAGGCCGGCGCCGCCGCCTTCGCCCACGATCCCAAATATCTGGCCATGCGCATCGGCATGAACAGCCGGCTGGACACCATCCAGGCCGCCATCCTGATCGAGAAGCTGAAGGTCTTCGGTCAGGAGATCGAATGGCGCAACCGGATCGCCGCCCGCTACAACGAACGCCTCGCGCCCCATGTCTCGGCCGTGCCCCACGTCATCGACGGCGGCGTCTCCATCTGGGCTCAGTACACGATCGAGCATGAGGACCGCGACGGGCTGGCCGCGCACTTGAAGGATCAGGGCGTGCCCACCGCCGTCTATTATCCGGTGCCCATGCACATGCAGCCGGCCTATCAGCGCTTCCCTCAGGGTGCGGGCGGCCTGCCCGTCACCGAACGGCTGAGGGACCGGGTCCTCAGCCTGCCGATGCACGCCGATCTGGACGAGGCGACCCAGGACAAGGTCGTCGCCGCCGTCGCCAGCTACAAGGGCTAAGCCTATGCCGAACACCCCCGCCCTCAAGATCGGCGTCGCCGGCGTCGGCGTCATGGGCCGCAACCATGCGCGCGTCGCCTCCGAGATGCGCGAGTTCGACCTGACCACCGTCTTCGATCCCGATGCGGTGACGGCCGAGGGCGTCGCCGCCGCCTATGGCGCATCGCCTGTCACGACGGCCCAGGCCTTCGTCGACGCCGGCCTGGACGCCGCCATCGTCGCCACGCCCAACCGGTTCCACGCCGAGATTGGCGTCGCCCTGCTGGAAAAGGGCGTCCACGTCCTGGTCGAAAAGCCGATCGCCGCCAGCGTCGCCGACGCCCAGCGCATGATCGATGCAGCCAAGGCCAATGACCGCGTTCTGATGGTCGGTCAGGTCGAGCGCTTCAATCCGGCGGTCGAAACCGTCAAGCGGGCTGTGACTGACGACGACATCATCTCGATCCAGATCACCCGCGTCGGTCCGTTCCCGCCCCGCATGGGCGAGGTCGGCGTGGTCATCGATCTGGCCGTGCACGACATCGATATCATCCGCCACCTGACGGGTTCCGAGATCGTCGAGGTCCAGCCGCAACTGGCCCGCACCCGCGCGGACCGCGAGGACACGGCCCTGCTTCAGTTCCGCCTGGACAGCGGGGTGATCGCCCATATCACCACCAACTGGGTCACCCCCTACAAGACCCGCACCCTGCAGGTCGCGACCAAGACCAAGTTCATCGTCGCCGATCTGATCACGCGCCAGGTCACCGAATATTTCGGCCAGCAGCCGGACGGCTCCTATTCGACCCGGATACTGAACAGCTGGCCGGCCGAACCGCTGAAGAAGGAGCTGGAGGCCTTCGCCCGCGCCATCACGACCGGCGAAACGCCGGCCGTCACCGGCGAAGACGGCCTGCGCAATCTCGAGGTCGCGCTGCGCTGCCTCGGCGAACACTGATCGGATCAGGCCCCGTTCTCGCCGCAAAACCTGAGGAAGAGAAACGTATGCGCCGTATCACCGCCACCGTTCTCGCCCTGATCGTCGTCGGTTCGGCAGCGGCGCCCGCCCATGCGGACACTCGCTACCTGGCCTATAATGCGTCGGACCGGATCACCCAAGCGCTGACCAAGGGCGTCACCTTGCAGGTGCGGCGCGGTCTGTTCGGCGCTGTGCAGGTCGAGCGTCTGTTCTCCACCACCGCGCGCGGCACGGCAGGCTTCACGCGCGGCGGACCGGACGCCGCGCGACGCGTCCTGCCGCAGGGCGCCGAGGAAAACGACATCTATGCCATCGATCAGGACGGCGACGGCCGCGGCCTGTCGCGCGCCCTGTGTCCCGGCGCCGACGAGGTCTGGCTGATCATGGGTCGCGTCCGTGCGCCCCGTCCCCTGACGATGCAGGCGGTGGGTCGGTGGTCGGACGGCGCCTATCGACACTGCGTAACGCTCAGCTACGACTGGCGCGGCGAATGGGCGACGGCCCCGCAAGCGCAAACGCCACGAGACTGATCCGCGTTTAGACTGTTTCATAATGAGCACGCACAAGCGGGCAATTGTGACGATTTGACTTTTATATTCGTCAGTGACACTTTGGGCACACGAGCGGCGGCGGCCGTTCTACCGCCCTGGAATATCCCCCTCCCCGGCGGCGAGAGAGACGAACCTCCCAGAGCCCGGCCCGTCGCGGCCGGGCTTTTTTTACGCGGCGCGCCTGCTAGACGGGGGCATGACCCTTCGCCTCGCCACCTGGAACATCAACTCCGTCCGCCTGCGCATCGACCAGGTCGCCCGTTTCGTCGCCGAACGCGCGCCCGATGTCCTGATGCTTCAGGAGATCAAATGCACCACGGACCAGTTCCCGCGCGGCGCCTTCGAGGACATGGGCATGCCCCACCTTCGCGTGGCGGGCCAGAAGGGCTGGCACGGCGTCGCCATCGCCAGCCGCCTGCCGCTTGAGGACAGCGACACCTTCCAGGTGTGCAAACTGGGTCATGCGCGCTGCGTCTCGGCCCGCGTGTCCGGCATCGACGTGCAGAACTTCTATATCCCCGCCGGCGGAGACGTTCCCGACCGGGTGCTGAACCCCAAATTCGATCACAAGATGGATTTCTACGAGCAGCTGACCGCGATCGTGGCCAAGCAGGACAAGTCTCGCCCCCTGGTCATGGCAGGCGACTTCAACATTGCACCGGGAGAGGGCGATGTCTGGAACCACCGCTATATGTCCAAGATCGTCAGCCACACGCCGATCGAGGTGGAGACCCTGAACCGGCTTCAGGAGACGGGCGGTTTCGCCGATGTGCTGCGCGACCGCTTCCCCGAGCCCCAGAAACTGGCCAGCTGGTGGAGCTATCGCGCCGCCGACTTCCGCAAATCGAATCGCGGTCTGCGCCTGGACCACATCTGGACCTCGCCCGGCCTGACCCCCGCCGTTGTCAAGGACACCGCCCGCATCCACGACGACGTCCGCGAATGGGATCGTCCCAGCGACCACGCGCCGGTGACGGTCGATCTGGACGTGTGATCCTCAATAGACGGCGACCGGCTTGACCGACCCCGCCGCCTTTCGCCCCCGGCCGACCTTTCTGGCGGCGCGCCCTAGCCGGGCCACCGCCTCGTCCAGCTGATCTTCCGGCAAGGTATAGGGCAGGCGCAGCCGGCGTTCGAAGGCGCCGTCGACGCCGAATCGCGGACCGGCGGCGAGGCGCAGGCCTTCGGCCTCGGCTGCGATCGTCAAAGCGGAACTGATCGGCCCCGGCAGCCGCGCCCATAGGGACAGTCCCCCAGCCGGGCGCGGACAGACCCACTCAGGCAGTTTTTCGGCGAGCCGCGCCCGCAGATGATCCCGCCGGGCGCGCAAGAGGGGCCGACGCGCCGCCAGGGCCTTGCCGCCGTCGTTCAAAAGTTCGACCGCCGCCAGCTGCTCCAGGATCGGGACACCCAGATCGAAGCTGGCGCGACTTTGGGCCAGGCGCTGGATCACCGCCCGGTCCGCGCGGATCCAGCCGATCCGCAAACCGCCCCAGACGCTCTTGGACATCGAACCCAGCCTGACGATCCGCGGCGCATCGACGGCCGAGGCGCTGAGCGCCGGCGGTCCGCTCAAGGTCAGTTCGACCAGTGTCTCGTCCAGCACCAGCAGGGTCTCCGACCCCTTGAGCCCCGCCAGCAAGCGCGTCCGGTCCGCCGCCCGCATCATCCGGCCGGTCGGATTGTTGTGGTCCAGCACCAGATAGGCCATCGCCGCGTTGCTGCTTCGGCAGGCCGCAACCAGACCCTCGACGTCCCAACCCTCCTCGCCCTCGCCGTCCGGCAAGGCGACGGGTACGGCGCGACCGCCCGCCGCCAGGATGGCGTCGATCGCCTGCGGATAGGTGGGATGGTCGAACACCACCGGCGCGCCTGGCCGCGTTGTCAGGCGCAGCAGATGGACCAGTCCGTTGTGCGCGCCATGCGTGATCAATATCTGCCCCGAAGAGGTCGCCAGGCCGCGCCGCCGGTATCCCGCGGCCACCGCTTCGCGCAGTTCCTCCAGCCCCGACGTCTCATAACCGTGTCCTGGCAGGTTCGCCGGCAATCGCTCCAGCGCCCGCACATAGACCGCATGCACATTGGCATCGGCCGGCAGGACGGCGGCGGTCAGGTCGATCAGGCCGGCCTTGTCCGTTGGCGTCGCCTCATGACGCGGCGACGGTCCGGTCGGCAGGCTGGTGCGTGCGGCGGCGCCCTGCCCGCCGGTCAGGAACCCGTCATCCCGCAGGCGGCGGTAGGCGGCCGAGACGGTCGTTCGACTCAAGCCCAGCGCCTGCGCCAGTTCCCGCTCGCCCGGTAACCGCGCCGCCAAGGGCAGTCGGCCATCCAGAATCAGCAGTCGTATCGCCCCTGCGAGCTGCCGGTAGGCTGCGCCTGCACCCGGCGACCGCCAAGCGCCCAGGTGGCGCGTCAGAGAAACAAGACCGATCGACCGCGACGACATGGGGCCAGAATGGCATAACTGGCTCTGTTTTCGATAGCCAGTTTGGCGCATCTGATCGGTTTATGACCCGTCGCCTGATCCAGCTGTTCATCGGCCTCGTCCTCTACGGCCTCTCCATCGCTATGATCGTTCGCGCCGATCTCGGTCTGGATCCGTGGGACGTACTGAACCAAGGGGTGTTCGAGCGGTTCGCGAAACCCGCCGGGATCAGCTTTGGTCTGGTGGTCAATCTGATCGGTATGGCCGTGCTGCTGCTATGGATTCCCCTGCGCCAGAAGCCGGGGATCGGGACCGTCGCCAATGTGCTGGTCATCGGCACGGTCGCCAACGTCGGCCTAGGCTGGATTCCGTCCGACCTGGGCCTACCGCTCCGGGCCGGCCTGCTCATCGCCGGCATCGTCCTGAACGGCGTGGCCAGCGGGGCCTATATCGGCGCAGGCCTCGGTCCCGGCCCCCGCGATGGCCTGATGACCGGCATCGTCGCGCGTACAGGCTGGCCGGTGAAATGGGTGCGGACGGCCATCGAACTGACCGTTACCGCCGCCGGCTGGCTCTTGGGCGGGTCGGTCGGAGTGGGCACGGTGCTCTACGCCCTGACCATCGGCCCGCTGGTCCACATCTTCCTGCCGCTGTTCACGATCCGCCCGAAGACGGCCGACTGAGCCCTTAAGGCTGCAGCCGGTATCCGCCCGCGTCGGTCAGCAGCAGACGCGCATGGCCCGGTTCCGGTTCGATCTTCTGGCGCAGGCGATAGATATGGGTTTCCAGCGTATGCGTCGTGACCCCGGCGTTGTAGCCCCAGACCTCGGTCAGCAACTCTTCGCGCGACACCGGCTTGGCCCCGGCGCGATAGAGGTATTTCAGGATATTGGTTTCCTTTTCGGTCAACCGCACTTTCTTGCCCTTTGAGTCCATCAGCACCTTGGCGGCAGGCCGGAACTCGTAGGGGCCAATGGTGAAGACGGCGTCCTCGGACTGTTCATGACTGCGTAGATGGGCGCGGATGCGCGCCAGCAGCACGGCGAACCGGAAGGGCTTGGTGACATAATCGTTGGCTCCGGCGTCCAGGCCCAGGATGGCGTCGGCGTCCGCCGATTGCGCCGTCAGCATGATGACCGGTGTCGAAACCCCGTCCTTGCGCAACAGGCGACAGGCCTCGCGGCCATCCATGTCGGGCAGATCGACGTCCAGCAGGATCAGATCGGCGCGGATCTCGCGCCCCATCCGGACGCCATCGGTCGCGGTCGCGGCCTGCTGGGTCTTGAACTCCTCATGCAGGTTCAGCTGCTCGGCCAGGGCCTCGCGCAGGTCGTCGTCGTCGTCAATGATCAGAATGGTCTTGGGCGTAGGCATGGGACAGACAATGGCGAGGCTTGGCCCCCGCGCCAAGGCTTGGGGGTGCGAATATTCACATCGGGTTACGAGCTAGAGGGCGTTTCGGGTCGATTTCGTTCCCCGAACAAGGCCGTTCCGACCCTGACGTGCGTCGCGCCGCACCGTATGGCGGTCTCGTAGTCGCCGCTCATGCCCATCGAAAGGACCAATACACCGTTGCGTTCGGCCATGGCCCGCAACATCTGAAAATGTGGCCCTGCATCCTGATCCGCCGGGGGAATGCACATCAGACCCTCGACCGTCAGCCCATAGGTGTCGCGCGCCGCCGCAATCAGGGCGTCGGCGGCATCGGGCAGGACGCCGGCCTTCTGGGGCTCCGCGCCGGTGTTGACCTGGACCAGGACGCGCGGCGATCGGCCGCGCTTTTCGCCCGCCTGCGCCAGGGCGCGCGCCAGTTTTTCACGGTCCAGGGTTTCGATCACATCGAACAGGGCGACCGCATCCTCGGCCTTGTTGGTCTGCAAGGGGCCGATCAGCCGCAACTCCAGGCCCGGCAAGGCTTCGCGACGATCAGCCCACCGGCCCTGCGCCTCCTGCACCCGGTTTTCGCCGAAGATCCGCTGACCCGACGCAAGGATGGCGTCGATAGCCTCGGGGGCTTGCGTCTTGGACACGGCGGTCAGGGTCACGTCCGCTGGATCCCGACCGGTCGCATGGCAGGCGGCGTCGATGCGCGCCCGCACCTCGGCGACCCTTTCGGCGATGGACGGGGCGGAAAAAGCGGAGGAAGAAGAGGTCATGATCCTGCCGGCCGGTTACAGCGACGATGCGCGCGCGCTCTGGAACGCCGCGACCGCTCTAAACCGCGCCGCCGCCGCTGTCAGCCCGGCCGCCGCAGCGTTGCCGCCGATGCTGTTCTTCACCGACCCGGATCGCACGCCCCGACCGTGGGAGACGGCGGCGCGCCTGCCCGCCGGCTCGGCCGTGGTCTATCGCGCCTTTGGCGCCTCCAATGCCGTCGAGACGGGGCATCGGCTTCGGGAAGCGACGGCCGATCGGCGCGTGAAACTACTGGTCGGGCTGGCCCCCGATCTGGCCGAGGTGATCGACGCCGACGGGCTCCACCTGCCCGAACGTGCTGTAGAGCAGGCCGCGCGCATTCGCTCGGATCGACCCGGCTGGATTCTGACGGCGGCCTGGCACGGCCTATCCCCACCGCCCGAAGATCTGAATGCCCTGATCCTGTCGCCGGTGTTTCCGGCGGGCGGCGCGTCCGCCGGCAAACTCGCCCTGGGCGTCGCGGCATTCGAACGGCATGTCAAAGCCGCCAGCCTCCCGGTTTATGCGCTGGGCGGCGTCACGCCAGAGAACGCCGCAACGCTCGCACACACGGGCGCATGCGGCCTGGCGGCGGTGAATGCGATCCAGTCAGCGTTTCGCTGACCGGTCGAGATCAGAATTTGAAGATTGTTTCCAGACGGACGCGGGGCTGGGCCCGGCCGTTGGTTTCGGGCGCGCGGGCCGGATCGGCTTCCGGCGTGCTGACGGCCGCAGCGGCGCCGACACGCAGACGGTCGTTCAGGCGGTAATAGGCGCCGGCCTCGACATCACCCCAGTCGGTCTCGCGACCCACGGGCTGATTCAGGTTGAAATCCAGACCCCAGCGGCCACGATCGTTGAGGCGCAGACCGCGACGCTGCGGCGCCGGCGCATTGCGCTGCGCCGCCTGGGCCTCCGAAAGGGAAACGGTGGATGTGCTTTGGGCGAGCGCCGACGTCGACGCGGCCATCGCCGTCGTCGCCATCATCACAGCCAGGAAACCACCGAACCGCATACCAAATCCTTCGAACCCCGCCATGAGGCGGCATTTCAACCCTGAACCGACCTTATATGGTCGTGAGCCCCGCGATTAGACACCGGGCGTCTGCGCGGTCAACGCAATGAGCCGGCGATAACAAGGTTCCCGCGCATTGTTGTCGGCGTATGTGTCTCAAGCGTCACGGGATTCGGGCGGATTCCGGCGAAATCTCACAGGCCCTTCACAAAACACCGCGACGCGCGAGGCGACGGGAACCGACTTCGCCTTGTCATCGCCCCTTTTCGCCGTGTTATAGAGCCTGGCAGTCGGCATTCCCCATGCCGTGCGCGCGTGCGGGCGAGGGCTCTCACGTCCCTGAGTTTACGGAGACTTCTCTTGATGAGCCTCAACAAGGCCCTGGTTCGGAACGTCGCGGTCGTGCTGGTCTCGGGCGTGGCCCTGGGCGCCTCCCTGTCGGCCTGCTCGAGCATTCCCTTCGTCGGCGGCAAGAAGTCTGCGCCCAAGACGAACGTGCAACAGGGCATCGGCGTCAACGCCTTCCTGTGGCGCGCCTCGCTCGACACCCTCAGCTTCATGCCGCTGCTGACCGCCGATCCGTGGGGCGGCGTCATCAACTATGACTGGTACATCAACCCCCAGACGCCGAACGAGCGCTTCAAGGCGACCGTCTTCATCCTGGACACCCGTCTGCGCGCCGACGCGCTGAACGTCACGGTGACCAAGGAAGTGAAGGGCGCCGATGGTCAGTGGACCGCCGCCCCGGTCGCCGCCCAGACCGAGGCCGATCTGGAAAACGCCATCCTGACCAAGGCGCGCCAGCTGAACCTGTCGAACGCCGGTTAAAGCCGGCGCTCGCATTATTTTGGCGCTACCGCCTTTCGGCTGCTTGAGCGCCGACTGGTTTAGTTTCGTCGGACCTTCTGGGAACGACGAAACGTATTACTTCTTGGGCGCTGTCGTCCTTCGGGCTAGTTGAGCCGGGAGGGCGTCAGCGCCCTTTCGACTTTCAGGACGACCGTGGCCCGTTACGAACCCAAGACCGCCGAACCCCGCCAGCAGGCCCGATGGGCCGAGGCTTCCTCCTTCGTCACGAAGGACACCGGCCGGCCGAAATACTATGTGCTTGAGATGTTCCCCTATCCGTCGGGCAACATCCACATGGGTCACGCCCGCAACTATGTGATGGGCGACGTGGTGGCGCGGTCCAAGCGCGCGCAAGGTTACGACGTTCTGCACCCGATGGGCTGGGACGCCTTCGGCATGCCGGCCGAGAACGCGGCCATGGAGCGCGGCATCCATCCCAAGGGTTGGACCTATTCCAACATCGCCAATATGCGCGAACAGCTGAAGCTGCTGGGCCTTTCGCTGGACTGGTCGCGTGAGTTCGCCACCTGCGACCCGGAATACTATGGCAAGCAGCAGGCCTGGTTCCTGGAGCTGTATCGGCGCGGTCTGGTCTATCGCAAGGATGCGGTGGTCAACTGGGATCCGGTCGACAACACGGTCTTGGCCAACGAACAGGTGATCGATGGACGCGGTTGGCGCTCGGGCGCCCTGGTCGAGAAGCGCAAGCTGAACCAGTGGTTCCTTCGCATCACCGACTATGCCGACGACCTGATCGACGGCCTGAAGACCTTGGACCGCTGGCCCGAAAAGGTCCGGCTGATGCAGGAGAACTGGATCGGCAAGTCCAAGGGCGCGACCCTGTGGTGGGACATCGCCGAGGCGCCGGCCTTCCTGCCCGCCTCCCCCGAGGGCGAACCCAACCACGCCCGCGATCCGATCGAGGTCTACACCACCCGCCCCGACACCCTGTTCGGCGCCAGCTTCCTGGCCCTCGCCCCCGACCATCCCCTGACCAAGGCCATCGCCGAACACCGGCCGGACGTGGCGGACTTCATCAAGTCTTGCGCTCAGACCGGTACCAGCGAAGCCGAGATCGAAAAGGCTGAGAAGCTGGGCGTGGATCTGGGCGTTCGCGTCCGCCATCCCTTCGATCCGGACAAGACCCTGCCCGTCTGGGCCGCCAACTTCGTGCTGTCGACCTATGGTTCGGGCGCGATCTTCGGCTGCCCGGCCCATGACCAACGCGACCTCGACTTCGCCCGCAAATACGATCTGCCGGTGACGCCGGTGGTCAAACCCGACGACGCCGAGACAGTCGAAATCGGAACCGAGGCCTACGTCGGCCCCGGCCGCATCTTCAACTCCGACTTCCTGAACGGCATGGACGTCGAGGCCGCCAAGGCCGCCGCGATCGCCAAGGTCGAGGCCGCCGGCCAGGGCCGCGCCGAAACCATCTATCGCCTGCGCGACTGGGGTGTTTCGCGCCAGCGGTATTGGGGCTGCCCGATCCCGATCATCCACTGCCCGTCCTGCGGTGTCGTAGAGGTTCCCGCCGATCAGTTGCCGGTGGTCCTGCCTGATGATGTGACCTTCGACGTGCCCGGCAATCCCTTGGCGCGTCACGCGACCTGGAAGCACGTCAAATGCCCGTCGTGCGGCGTCGACGCGACGCGCGAGACCGACACGCTCGACACCTTCGTCGATTCCAGCTGGTATTTCGCGCGGTTCACCGACCCGACGGCCGAGGCGCCGATCGACAAAGCCGCCGCCGACCGTTGGCTGGCTGTCGATCAATATATCGGCGGGGTCGAGCACGCGGTCCTGCACCTGCTGTACGCTCGCTTCATCACCCGCGCCCTGTCTGACGCCGGCATGTTGTCGGTGAAGGAGCCGTTCGCCGGCCTGTTCACCCAAGGCATGGTGGTCCACGAGACCTATCGCCGGGCCGACGGCGCCTGGGTCGAGCCGACCGACGTGGAGCTGAAGAACGACAACGGCGTCCGCTCGGCCCGCCAGCTTTCGACCGGCGAAATCCTGGTCATCGGCGACATCGAAAAGATGTCGAAGTCCAAGAAGAACGTCGTCGCGCCGGCCGAAATCCTGGAAAGCCACGGCGTGGACGCCGGTCGCCTGTTCGTCCTGTCCGACAGCCCGCCCGAGCGGGACGTGCAGTGGACCCCTGGCGGCGTGGAGGGCGCCAGTCGCTTCGTCCAGCGCGCCTGGACCCTGTTCGACACCTATGACGCCGGTTTCGCGGGCGAGGACAAGGCCAACGCCGAGCTGCTGCGCGAAACGCACAAGGCCATCAAGGCCGTGTCCGAAGGGGTCGAAGGTTTCCGCTTCAACTCGGCCATCGCCAAGCTCTATGCCTTCGTCTCCACCATTCGCGACAATGCCCAGGCCGGCGGCGACGCCAAGCGTCAGGCACTTTCGGCGCTGGCCCGTCTGATCGCCCCCTTCACCCCGCACCTGGCCGAAGAAGCCTGGACGCGGCTGGGGGAAGACGGGATGGTTCTGGACGCGCCGTGGCCCGTGTGGGACGCTGCGCTCGCGGCCGACGACGAGGTGGTCCTGCCCATCCAGATCAACGGCAAGCGTCGCGCGGAAATCCGCGTGCCGCGCGGCATGGAGCCGTCCGAGGTCGAAGCCCTGGTCCTGGCCGACGAAACGGTCAAGGCGCGGCTGGAGGGTCTGAGCGTGAAGAAGATCGTCGTGGTCAAGGACCGCATCGTCAATCTGGTGGCCGGCTGATGCGTATTGCGGCGGCTCTCGCGGTTCTCGCGTCTCTCACGGTTTCCGCCTGCGGCTTCACGCCCATGTATGCCGAGCCTGCCGTGGGTTCATCCCTGCGCCGGATCGCCGTCACGACCCAGGACGACCGCCTGGGCTATCGCCTGCGCGAGCAGCTGGAAGACGTCCTCGCCTGGGATCGCGGCGCGACGCCGCTGTATCGCCTGACGACCGAGGTCCAGCAGAACCGCCGCTCGCTGGGTCGCCGCATTGACGACACCGCCACCCGCTATGAACTGACGGTCAAGGCGACCTGGATCCTGACCCCGGCCAGCGGAGGAACGCCCGTCAGCGGCACGGAAACGGTCACCACGACCTACGCCACCGCCGACCAGCCCTATGCCGCCATCGCCGCCCAGCAGGACGGAGAGGAGCGCGCCGCAGCCGAACTGGCTCGCCTGATCCGACTGGATCTGATGCAGGCGATGTCGAACCCGTGATCCTGGCCAAACGCCCTGAGATCGATCGCTTTCTGAAGGCGCCCGATCCGGCGATCCGGGCGGCGGTGATCCACGGCAAGGACCGGTCAGGCGTCGCCGAGCGGGCCGAGGTATTGTGCAAGACGGTCACGCCCGACCTGAACGACCCCTTCAATGTCACCGTCCTGACCGACAGCGACATCGATGGCGATGAAACGAAGCTGGAAGAAGCGCTGACGGCCATGTCCCTGATGGGCGGCCGTCGTCTGGTGCGCATCCGTCTGTCGACGCTTAAGCCCGGCGTGGACAAGGCTGTCGCCGCCGCGCTGAAGATCCACGCCGACGGCGGCTACAATCCCGACGCCATGATGGTGGTTGAGGTCGACCAGCTGGGCCGCGAATCCGCGCTCAGAAAGGCGGCCGAGAAGGAAAACGGCGCGGTCGGCATCGTCTGCTACGAGGACGAGACCGGCGATGTCGCCCGCATGGTCCGTGAAGCCCTGGCCGCCGACAAGGTGGGCCTGACGTCCGACGCCCTGGACCGTTTCGTCGCGCGCCTGCCGCGCGAGCGGGGCTTGATGCGGCAGGAGATCGAGCGCCTGGCCCTCTTCATCGGCCCCGGCTCCGGCAAGACGCTGGATATGGACGCGCTGGAGCATCATCTCGGTGTCGAGCCGGACGCCTCCCTGTCGGATGCGGCGCTTCAGGCTTTCGGCGCGCGTCCCGGCCCGGCGCAGGCGGGGCTCAGGCGCGCCTTCGCCGAGGGCGAATCGTCGGTGCTCGCCGTTCGCTCCGCGGCGATCCATCTCGGAAAGCTACGTCGGATCAATATCTTGCAAGCCAGCGGCGCGAACGCCAAGGAGGCCGCCAAGGCCGCTGGCGTCTTCTGGAAACAGGAGGCGGAAATGCTGCGTCAGGCGCGATCCTGGCGGCTGGAAGCCCTGGACGAGGTTTTGGACAGCATCAACACGGCCGATGTCGCCACCAAGACGACCGGAATGCCGGACCAACTGATCGCCGAACGCCTGCTGCTGGAAATCGCAGGTCGCGCCAGACGCCTGGGGCTGTAGCCCTAGCCGCGCTTGGACGCCTTGCGGAAGGCGGGCTGGGCCATGGCGACATTGCGCGCCGACACAGCTTTCTCTTCGGCCTTGGCGCCCGGTTGGGCGTTGAATCCATGACCCGCCTTGGCCTTCTTGGCGGCGAGCGCCTGTTTCAGCTTGTCGGCGGCTGTGGGTGTCGTGTCTTCAGTCATATCGACACACTAGCACAGTCTAGCGCTCAGCCGCGCATCAAACGGCGGCACAGGTCGTCGAGCTGCTCCAGCGAGCCGTAGCCGATCGTCAGTTCGCCCTTTCCGCCCTTGTCCGACAACTGCACTTTCAGGCCCAGCGCATCGGCCAGATCCTGCTGCAGGGCGGCGACATCGGCCGCCCCTTCCCCGCCGACGGCCGCCGACGCCGACTTGGTCTTCGTCGGCTTCGGCCCCTCGACCGCACGGCGCGCCAGGGCCTCTGTCTCACGGACGCTGAGACAATCCACGAAGGCGATGTCCGCCAACTGGCCCGGATCGGGCGTATTGATCAGGGCTCGGGCGTGACCCGCGGACAGCTTGCCTTCGCGCACATAGAACAGCACCCGCTCGGGCAGTTGCAGCAGGCGCATGGTGTTGGCCACATGGCTGCGACTCTTGCCCACGACGCCTGCCACCGCATCCTGCGTCCGGCCGAACCGCTCCATCAACACGCGATAAGCCTCGGCCTCCTCCAGCGGATTCAGATCTGCGCGTTGGACATTCTCGACGATCGCGACCTCAAACACCTCGACGTCGTCCATCTCGTGGACCACGATCGGCACCTCGGTCAGGCGCGCCGCCTGTGACGCGCGCCAGCGGCGCTCGCCGGCGATAATCTGCCAGACGCCCTCCTCACCCGGTTGGGTCCGCACCAAAATTGGCTGCAGAACCCCCTTGTCGCGGATCGACGCGGTCAGTTCCTCCAGATCCTCCTGGCGGAAGGTCTTGCGCGGCTGGTCCGGATTGGGCTTCAGGCTTTCGATCGGCACGCGTTGCACGCCGGCGGGCACAGGGGCGTCAGATGCGACCGGCGCCTCGGCGTCCTGCCCCATCAACGCCGACAGGCCGCGGCCCAGACCTCTTTGTCGTTCAGCCAAGATATTGTTCCGTTTCTAATAAACTCACGCGGCCAGCTTCAGCCGCTGGCGTTCGCGCTTCACCACTTCCTTGGCCAGCCGCAGATAGGCCTGGCTGCCCGCGCACTTCAGGTCATAGATCAGCGCCGGCTTGCCGAACGACGGCGCCTCGGCGACGCGGACGTTACGCGGGATCACGCTCTCATAGACCTTGTCGCCAAAGTGAGCGCGCACGTCGTTGGCCACCTGGCCCGACAGGGCGCTACGACGATCGAACATCGTCAGGACCAGGCCCTGGATTTCCAGCGATGGATTGAGGCTGTGCTTGACCATATCGATGGTGCGCATCAGCTGGCTCAAACCTTCCAAGGCGAAGAACTCGCATTGCAACGGCACCAGCACCGCGTCCGCCGCCGCCATCGCATTCAGCGTCAGCAGGTTCAGCGACGGCGGGCAGTCGATCAGGACGTAATCATACGCGGTAGGGCCGTCGTCGTGCGCGCGAAGAGCATCACGCAGCCGATAGGAACGGCGATCCGCTTGGCTCAGTTCGATCTCAACGCCCGACATGTCCGCGTCGGCCGGGACGATCCACAAACCCGGCACAGTCGTCTGCACCGAAGCATCCGCGATGGAGCGCTGGTCAACGACGACATCATAGATGGTTACCCGCCGTGTTTCACGTGGAACACCCAGACCCGTTGAGGCATTGCCCTGCGGGTCCATATCCACGATCAGTACGCGCTCCCCGATGGCGGCCAGGGCGGTGCCGAGGTTGATGGCTGTCGTCGTCTTGCCGACCCCGCCCTTCTGGTTGGACACGGCGAGGACGCGGGCGGGCTTTCTAGCGCGTTGAGCGGGCACGGCGGAGGCTCCGGATTGTCACGATGCGGCCGCGCACGTCGCTTTGCGACGGGGCCAGTTCAGCCTCGAAATGCCAGGATTTGCGCGCTTCGATCAACTCGGATTCGGCACGCTCCCCCTTCAGGAACAGACCTTGTGCACCCCTTTGGAAGTAGGGCTGTGCATAACCCAGCAGTTTCTCCATTGGCGCGACGGCTCGGGCGGTGACGATGTCACACGTCACAGTCTGCGCCTCAGCCCGACCGACGATGACCGTCGCCGGCAATGACAATGCATTCACAACCTCCTGAAGGAATCGGCAGCGCTTGGCCAGGCTATCGATCAGCCAGACATGGGCCCCATCCCGCCCCTTCAGCATGGTGGAAAGCACTAGCCCGGGAAAGCCGGCCCCTGCCCCCAGATCCGCCCAGGTCTTCGCGTCCGGCACCAGATCAAGCAGTTGCGCACTGTCCCAGACATGGCGGTTCCAGAAGTCTGGCAGACTGTCCGGGCCGACTAGATTCATCACCGCATTGGCCTCGACCAATCGCAGTCGAAAGGCTTCGAGGTCGGCGATCTGTTCCGCTGACGCATTGGCGCGTGCACGGAACGTCTCTTGTTCAGCCTCCAACATCAGGCCGCGACCGATGCCTTGGGCGCGCGCTTCACATAGGCCAGCAGCGCCGTCAAAGCGCCGGGCGTCATGCCCTCGATCCGGCCAGCCTGGCCCAGGGTCCGAGGTTGCACGCGAGCCAACTTCTCCTTCACCTCGTTCGACAGACCGCCGACGGCGCCGTAGTCGAGATCGGTCGGAAGCATCAGCCCCTCCTCCACCTTCAGAGCGTCCGCATCCTGCGATTGGCGATCCAAATAGTTGGCATAGGCCGCGTCGATCTGGACCTGCTCGCGGACTTCATTGGTCCAATCGGCAATGACGGGCACTGCCGAGAGGAATTGATCCAAAGTCACATCGGGGAAGGCCAACAGTTCGCGCATCGACCGTCGACGACCATCAGCATTTACAGATATGCCGAGTGCGCTGGCTTGGTTGGGGGTGAACAGTGTTTCACGTGAAACAGCACTCGCTGCCGCAAGCGCCAGGGCCTTGGCTCCAAACCGAATACGCCGCTTATAGCCAACAATGCCGAGTGTGGTCGCAATGGGTGTGAGCCGAAGGTCAGCGTTATCCGCTCGCAGCGTCAGCCGATATTCCGCCCGGCTGGTGAACATCCGGTACGGTTCGGTGACACCGCGTGTCACCAGATCGTCGATCATGACGCCGATATAGGCCTGATCACGCCCCAGGATCACCGGCTCCTGGCCGGCCGCTGAACGCGCGGCGTTCAGTCCCGCCATCAGCCCCTGCGCCGCCGCTTCCTCATAACCCGTGGTGCCGTTAATCTGACCGGCCAAGTACAGTCCGGGACGCCTTTTCACCTCTAGCGCCGCCGTCAACTCGCGCGGATCGACGTAGTCGTATTCAATGGCGTAGCCGTATCGAAACACCTCGACCGCCTCCAACCCCGGGATGGTGCGAAGGAAGGCGAGTTGTGTCGGCTCTGACACCGAGGTGGAGATCCCGTTCGGATAGACCGTCGGATCGTCCAATCCTTCCGGCTCGAGGAAGATCTGATGGCTCGTCTTGTCGGCGAACCGAACGACCTTGTCTTCGATCGACGGACAGTAACGCGGCCCCCGTCCCGAAAGCTTGCCGCCATAGACGGCGCTCTCCCCAAGATTCTCCGCGATGATCCGATGGGTATCTTCGGTCGTGTGGGTCACACCGCAGGCGATCTGGGGCACATCGATCCGGTCTGACAGGAAGGAAAAAGCTGACGGCTCCTCGTCCGCCTGCTGCATTTCCAGACGTTCCCAGGCGATCGTCCGACCGTCCAGGCGTGCGGGCGTGCCCGTCTTCAAACGCCCCATCATCAGGTCGGCCGCATGAAGATCGGCGGCCAGACCGGTCGAGGGCTCCTCACCATGCCGCCCCGCCGGGATGCGTTCATCGCCGCGATGGATGACGCCGTTCAGAAAGGTGCCGGTCGTCAGGACGACTGCCCCAGCGCGAACCGTCTCTCCCGCGCCGGTCACGACGCCGACCACACGGTCGCCTTCTAGGACAAGCCGCTCGGCCGTCCCCGCCATCAGGGTCAGGTTGGGCGTCCCCTTCAGTTCGGCCTGCATGGCCTCGCGATAAAGGCGACGGTCGATCTGGCTGCGCGGGCCCCGAACAGCGGCGCCCTTGGACCGGTTCAGGAGGCGGAATTGGATGCCTGACACATCGGCCAGCCGGCCCATCACGCCGTCCATGGCATCGATCTCGCGAACGAGATGCCCCTTCCCCAGCCCCCCGATAGCCGGATTGCACGACATCTCGCCGATCGTCTCCAACTTCTGGGTGAGCAAGACGGTGCGGGCGCCCGCCCGCGCGGAGGCCGCCGCCGCTTCACAGCCGGCGTGGCCGCCGCCAATGACGACGACGTCGAATACGAGATCAGGGTGAGAAATCATTGCCGCCACATAGGGCAAAACGGGTGTCATCGCCAGAGGCAGGCCAAGCTCGTCAGACTACGATGCCCCTCCGTTTCACGTGAAACAGCGGTATGGCTAGACCTACTTTCCGATGCAAAAAGTCGAAAAGATTTCGCCCAGAATTTCCTCGACACCGATCGCACCTGTGACGCGCGCCAAGGCGTCGGCAGCCCGTCTCAGATCGTCGCCAGCCATTTCAGGCGCAACATCGAGCGCCGCCCGCGCCGCATCAACGCTTTCCAGCGCCTCAAGCAAACGCAGCCGATGCCGCTCTTGCGTCACGGCAGGGAAGTCGGCGCCGGAAAGATCTCTCGCAAGACGGGCGGCAATCCAGTCCCGAAGCTCGATCAGGCCCTCGCCGGTCGCGGTGCTGACAGCTAAAGTCTCAAAACCATCTTCCCCCCCAGACCGGGCGCCAAGGTCGGACTTGGTCGCCACGATCAGATCGCCATCGTTGAAGTAGGCCGCAGCCACCCCGTCCGGATCACCCGGCGCGCGAACCCAGACACGCAAGTCGGCTTGTTCGGCGCGAAGCCGGGCGCGGCGCACGCCCTCGGCCTCGACGGGGTCGCCGCTGTCTCTCAAGCCTGCCGTATCCGACAAAGTCACGGCATAGCCGCCGATCACCAGATCGGCATCCAGCACATCCCGCGTGGTGCCGGCGATCGGCGTCACGATGGCCGCCTCACGCGCAACCAGCGCATTGAACAGCGATGACTTGCCGGCGTTCGTCTCTCCGATCAGGACAATGCGATAACCGTCCCTCACCCGTTCGCCACGCCGCCCCGTATCGACCGCGCGTCTCAGGTCGGCTCCAAGTCGGTCCAGCACCGGCCCCGCCGTACGGGCCAAGTTGTCCGGCACCTCTTCATCGGGAAAATCGATCTCGGCCTCGACCAGAGCCAGGGCTTGAAGAAGATCACGGCGGAAACCGGCATAGGTTTCGCTGAGCTTGCCGTCCAACTGGCCCAACGCCTGCTTGGCCTGGGCGCTGGTTTCCGCGTCGATCAGATCGGCGACCGCCTCGGCTTGCGCCAGATCCATGCGGCCGTTCTGGAACGCGCGGCGTGTGAACTCGCCGGGGTCTGCCGGGCGCAAGCCTAGGGTAATCAAGGCTCGGCTGGCGGCCTCAACGACCGCGCGACCGCCATGCAGATGCAGTTCTGCGGCGTCCTCACCCGTGTAGCTGTTTGGCGCCACAAAACGCAGCACCAACGCCTGATCGATGTGCTCGCCGGCATGGCTGAGGTCACGCACCGACGCGATGCGCGGCTTCAAACGTGTTGCGCCCAGCGCCGTCAACGCGGCCTCGACGCTAGGACCCGACAAACGGAGAACCGCAATGGCGCCTCGGCCAGGCGGCGTCGCCAAGGCGAAGATGGTATCGATCATCAACTCAGACCGAGCGGCTCCGGGGCGGGCGGATGCTCACTTCACCGCCGCTTCCATCAGGCGTCGAAACTGGTCTTGGGCCTGCAGGCCGAAGCTGGTCCAAGTCTTCATCAATTCCTCGGGCTGCATGGCGGCGACATTGGCCTCCATCCGCTTCTGCATCTCCGCGACCATGGCCTCGTTCAGCGGCGTCACGTCCGGCAGACCCAAGAATGCGCGCGCCTCCGCCGGCGTGCAATCGACTTCCACATTGACCTTCATCGCATGGTCTCCTGTTTCACGTGAAACGTCCGAAGACGGATTACGTGTTCATCGACTGGAAGAAGTCCGAGTTGTTCTTGGATTGACGCAGTTTGTCGAGCAGGAACTCGATCGCGTCCTGCGGTCCCATCGGATTCAGGATGCGGCGCAGGACATAGGTCTTGGCCAGCTGATCCTTCGGCGTGATCAGGTCTTCCTTGCGGGTGCCGGATTTCAGCACGTCGATGGCGGGGAAGATGCGCTTGTCGGCGACCTTGCGGTCCAGCACGATTTCCGAGTTGCCGGTGCCCTTGAACTCTTCGAAGATCACTTCGTCCATGCGGCTGCCGGTGTCGATCAGGGCCGTAGCGATGATGGTCAGAGAACCGCCCTGCTCCACGTTACGCGCCGCGCCGAAGAAGCGCTTGGGCCGTTGCAGGGCGTTGGCGTCGACACCGCCCGTCAGGACCTTGCCCGACGAGGGAACGGTGGCGTTGTAGGCGCGGCCCAAACGCGTGATGGAGTCCAGCAGGATCACTACGTCCTTCTTGTGCTCGACCAAACGCTTGGCCTTCTCGATCACCATTTCGGCGACGGCGACGTGGCGGGTGGCGGGCTCGTCGAAGGTGGAGGCGACGACCTCGCCCTTCACCGTTCGCTGCATGTCCGTCACTTCTTCGGGGCGTTCGTCAATCAGCAGGACGATCAGGAAGACTTCCGGGTGGTTGCGTTCGATCGACTTTGCGATGTTCTGCAGCATTACCGTCTTACCGACGCGCGGCGGCGCCACGATCAGGCAGCGTTGGCCCTTGCCCAAGGGCGCGACGATATCGATGACCCGGCCCGAGCGATCCTTCAACGTCGGATCCTGGATTTCCATGTGCAGCCGCTCTTCGGGATAGAGCGGCGTCAGGTTGTCGAACAGGACCTTGGTCTTGACCGCTTCGGGGTCTTCCAGATTGATCGTGTCGACCTTGAGCAGGGCGAAGTAGCGTTCGCCTTCCCGCGGGGCCCGCACGGCCCCATGGACGGTGTCGCCCGAGCGCAGGCCGAAGCGCCGGATTTGCGACGGCGAGACGTAAACGTCGTCCGGGCCCGGCAGATAGTTGGCGTCCGAGCTGCGCAGGAAGCCGAAGCCGTCCGGCAGGATTTCCAGGACGCCGTCGGCGATGATCTCGACTTCTTCGTCAGCGAGGGCCTTCAGGATGGCGAACAGCAGATCCTGTTTGCGCAGGTTCGAGGCGTTCTCGACCTCCAGCTGTTCAGCGAAGGCGACAAGGTCGGCCGGGGTCTTCTCGTTCAGTTCGGCGAGCGTGATGCGGCCGTTGGCGACGACGGGCTCGCCGTCCTCTTCGTCATCCGCCGTCGTGTCCACGCCGGAATCGGCGCCCGCCGCCTCGCCGGCTTCATGCGCCGCGCCGTGATGGGTGGGGGCTTCAAGCTCCACGCCTTCGTTCTCGGGGGTCTCGGGATTGGTGTCGCGGACGTCGGTCATGATGCAGGCTCGCGGGCGCACACGGCCAGACGGCTGCGGCGCGGGTCTCTGAAAATGTCTGGCCGGAAGGCCGAAGGGAGGTGCGACGGGCTCCCGCTGGCTCCAAGGCCTGCAGGCGTCACGAAAGAGAGGGACCGCCGGCGCAGGACGCCGAACGGTTCGCCGCCAGCGGAACCACAGGCGGCGGGTCAGGTCAAGCGGAGCCGCTTATCGGAACGTCCACTCCGTCGTCACCGACAGCACCATGACGATGGCTAGAACGAAGGGCACTTCGTTCGTCATGCGCCAGAACTTGCCGGAATATTTCGACGTGCCGGCCGCAATCTTCTTCCTTTGGGCCGCCAGAAATCCATGCCAGCCGCTGAGCAGGAAGACACCCGCCAGCTTGGCGACCATCCACGGCTCGCCCAGGAAGGCGGCGCCGCGCGCCGATACGTCGATGTGGATCAGCCACAGGCCGAACACCCAGGCCAGGATCATCGCTGGGTTCAGGATGATGCGCAGCAGCCGCGTCTGCCACAGGCGCAACAGGGTCTGCATTTCGCTTTTCAGCGGTTCAGGCTTGGCGTTCTGCTCGGCGTCATAGGCGTAGAGCCGAGGCAGGAACAGAAGACCCGCCATCCAGGCGATCACCGCCAGAATGTGCAGCCCGCGTGCGAGATCATAGGGGTTCATGCCGCCTGCCTTACCTTGCGATGCGGACAGGCCTTCCAGTCCGCCTTGCACCCCTGGCCGAACGGCGCGACGCCCGCGTGGGATAGCGCGCCCACGGCCGCATCGGCCAAGGCGTCTATGAACAGCGGCTCAATCCCGACCGCCGGCGCCCGCAAATATGGACTGGCCCCTTTTTCGTGGGCCAGTTCGCCGTATTCGATATCCAGCTCGACCAGGGTCTCGATATGCTCCGAGACAAAGGCGATAGGCGTGACGACGACCCCAACGCCGTCTTTGGCCGCGGCTTCTATGGCTTCAGGCGTGGACGGGCCCAGCCATTTCATCGGCCCAACCCGGCTTTGGTAGCAGATGGCGTGGTCGATCGGCCCGCGCTGCGCCGCGATGGCGGCGACCACGGCGGCGACCGTCGTCTCGATCTGCTCCTGATAGGGATCGCCCTTGCCGGTCACCAGCTTCTCGGGGATGCCATGGGCGGAGAACAGCACCCGCACCGGCTGGCCCACCGCCTCATCTAGCTTCTCGCCGATCGCCTGGGCCTGGGCCTCGACCCAGCCTGTCGCGGCCGGATAGCAGCAGACGGCGCGGCTGACGCCCGGGCCGGTATAGGCGGCGTTCCAAGCCTTCAGCGAGGATTCCGTCGTCGTGGTCGAAAACTGCGGATAGAGCGGCAGCAGGATGACCTCGTCGGGTCCGAAGGCGGCGACCTCGGCCGCCGTCTCCTCGGTCAACGGATGCCAATAGCGCATGGCGATGAAGACCTTGACCTCATCGCCGCCAAGCCGCGCGCCAAGCACCGCCTGCAAAGCCTCGGCCTGACGACGGGTTTCGGGCAGCAGCGGCGATCCCCCGCCCATCAGGGCGTAGTTGGCCTGGGCGCTGGTTTCGCGCCGGCTGGAGATCAGCTTGGCCAGAGGCGTGCGGAAAATCCCCGGAAGGCCGATGATGGCCGGGTCGTTGAACAGGTTGAACAGGAACGGCTTGACCGAAGCCTGATCGTCCGGCCCGCCCAGATTGAACAGCACCACCGCAATGCGGCGGCCGGGGGTCGCGTCGCTCATTGGGCGCCGATCCGTCTCAAAACCTGTTCGACATGGTCGATCGGCACATCCGGCAGGATGCCGTGGCCGAGGTTGAACAGCCAAGGCCCCTGCCCCCAGGCCTCCATCAGCTGATCGACGCGTCGGTCCAGCAAATCCCCGCCCGCGCGCAGCAACAGCGGGTCGAGCGCCCCCTGGATCGGCTTGATCTGTTGCACCCGTTTGCCGACCTCGAGCGGGCAGGCGGTGTCCAGGGCGACGGCGTCGACCTCGACCGCCTCGGCATACTTCTCTGCGAGCGCCGCAGAGCCCCGTGGGAAGCCGATCAGGGGTACAGTGACACCCAGCTCCCGCGTGCGCTTCACCAGCGCCTGGTGGGGCTTCAGGACCAATCTTTCGAACAGATCATCCGGCAGACCCTCCGCCCAGCTCTCGAAGATCTTCAGAACCTGGGCGCCGGCGTCGGCCTGCATCTTCAGATATCGGGCCGTGGCCTCGACCAGAACCTCCAGCGTCTCGTCGACGCGCTCGGGATCGGCATAGGCGTAGGTGCGGGCCTGGGCGCGCTCGCCCTTGCCGATGGTGCGCGCCTGTCCGTCCAGCATATAGGTCGCCACTGTCCAGGGCGCGCCGGCGAAGCCGATCAGGGCGCGTTCAGGCTCCAGGGCCGCGCGCACGATCGACAGGGTCTCACCCACCGCCGACAGATGCTCGCCCGCCGCCGGGGCAAGCTCGGCCATCCGACCCGGAATCGGCATTTCGCCCAGACGCGGCCCCTCCCCCGTCTCGAACCAAACGTCCTGGCCCAAGGCGCGCGGGATCAGCAAAATGTCGGCGAAGACGATCGCCGCATCGAAGCCGAACCGGCGCATCGGCTGAAGCGTCGCCTCGGCGGCCATGTCGGGGTTCAGACAGAAGGCGATGAAGTCGGGCGCCTCGGCCCTCAGCTTGCGATATTCCGGCAGATACCTACCGGCCTGGCGCATGAACCACACCGGCGGACGCTCCAGGGTCTCCCCGCGGAGAGCCCGGAGCACCAAGGGTGTCGGATCGGCAGTCTGGGTCTGATCGGTCATCCCGGAGGATTAAGGTCACAGCCCCCCGCTCTCAATCCCTAATCAGATTAAGAATTAAAAGATTCGAAGTGGCAGGTAGGGCGGTGGAATGACGGGGATGACTCGATCGGAGGCGGCGGAACAAAAGCGGATATCCACGTCTGCCATATCCTTAACGGGGATGTCGAAACGACCAATCCAGCCGGTGGACAATCCCTAACGAAACCTTAACAGACAAGGGTTTGCGGGGACTTGCGGCTGTGAACGCGGTTAAGCGCCGTTAACCTTTCATTAGGATTTTCCACAGCGGTTGGAAATTCGGTTTTCCGCCTTGGGATGATCCGGCGGCGGACGACCAACGCGATCCACCATCATCCCCGCTCGCGGGCGGATCGATCAGCGGCTAAGAAAAACGGCGCCCCGACGGTCCAACGCCGTCCCCCAACTTTCAACAGGGAGACAGACAGTCTCATGAGCCCTGCAAGACCCTCGGGACCGGCCCGTCTGGCCACCTATTTCCACGTTCACCTGGTGTCGGACTCCACCGGCGAGACCTTGAACGCCATGGCCAAGGCGGTGACCGCACGCTTCGACGGCGTCATTCCGATCGAGCACATCTATTCCCTGGTGAGGTCGGCAAAGCAGATGGAGCGGGTGCTGCAGGAGGTGGAGTCCGCGCCGGGCGTCGTTCTCCACACCCTGGTCGACCGCGATCTGCGCGAGCAGCTGGAAGAAGGCTGCCGTCGCCTGGACATGCCCCAGATCGGCGCGCTGGATCCGCTGGTCGGGGCCATGTCGCGCTACCTCGGCGCGGCCCTGTCCACACGCGTCGGCGCCCAGCACGCGCTGGACCACGACTATTTCAACCGGATCGCGGCGCTGGACTTTGCCATGGCCTACGACGACGGCCAAGGCTCTCTGGATCAGCTGGAGGGCGCCGATGTCGTTCTGTGCGGGGTCAGCCGGACATCCAAGACCCCGACCTGCATCTATCTGGCCCACCGGGGCATCAGGGCGGCCAACGTGCCCCTGGTGCCGGGTCAGGAGGACGGCGAGCGGCTGACCAAGCTGAAGAACCCCTTGGTGATCGGACTGACCGTGTCGCCGGATCGACTGGTTCAGATCCGGCGCAACCGCATCGACAATCTGAACGCCAGCCAGTCGTCGAACTACACCGATCAGGACGCCGTGCGCGACGAGACGATCAAAGCGCGCCGGGCCTTCGAGCGGCGCGGCTGGCCGACCATCGACGTGACCCGCCGTTCGGTGGAAGAGACGGCGGCGGCGATCACCAATCTTCTGAGCGAGCATCGCAACCACAAGATCGGGACGACCTGGTGAAATCTGAAGCTCTCATCCTGGCGTCCAAGAGCGCGGCCCGCCGCGCCATGCTGGACAACGCCGGCGTCGCCTTCGAGGTGCGCGTCGCCGATGTGGACGAGGACGCCATCAAGGCCGTCTCGACCGACCTGGACGCCGCCGCCCTCGCCGTTCGTCTCGCGGAAGCCAAGGCCCTGGCCGTCTCACGCGACGATGAGACCGCCTGGGTGTTGGGCTCGGATCAGACCCTGGCCTTTGACGGCGGCCTGGTCTCCAAGGCCAGGTCTCTGGACGCGGCGCGCGAGCGGCTGAAGGCCATGCGCGGCAAGTCGCACCAGCTGCATTCCGGCGCAGCATTGGCGACCAAGGGCCAGATCGTCTGGTCCGGCGTCGATACGGTTCAGATGCGGATGCGCGATTTCTCGGTCGCCTTCCTCGACGCCTATCTGGCCGCGGAGGGCGAGGCCCTGCTGTCCTGCGTCGGTTCCTACCGGCTTGAGGGGCTGGGCTCGCAGCTGTTCGAGGCGGTGGACGGCGACTATTTCACGGTGCTGGGCCTGCCGCTCTGGCCGGTGTTGAAAGAGCTGCGTCGGGCGGGGGTGATCGCGACATGAGCACGCACCGCATAACCGGGGCCGCCCTGGTCGCCGGCATCGTCGGAAATCCGGTCGCCCATTCGCTCAGCCCGGTCATCCACAACGCCTGGCTGGCGGCCGGCGGGATCGACGGCGCCTACGTCCCCTTCGCCCCTGCCGATGCGGCCGGGTTCGAGGCCCTAGTCGCAGCGGGACGCGCCGGTTTGATCATGGGGCTGAACGTCACCGCGCCGTTCAAGCAACAGGCCTTCGCCGTGGCGGATCAGGCGACGGCGGCGGCGCGGCTGACGTCCTCGGCCAATATCCTGCAGTTCGAAAACGGGCGGGTGCTGGCCGACAGTTCCGACGGCGTGGGCTTGATGCGCGGCCTGAAGGAAAAGGCGCCGGACCTGGACGTGGCCGGGCGGCCGGTGGTGATGCTGGGCGCCGGCGGCGCGGCCCGCGCAGGGTCCGGCGCCCTGGTCGAGGCCGGCGCCGAGGTTCGCATCGTCAACCGTTCGCCCGAACGTGCAGAGGCTTTGGCCGCTGATCTTGGACCCTCGGTTCGGGTCATGGCGGACGGCCACGCCTTCGACGGCGCGGCCCTGGTCATCAATGCGCTCAGCGTCCCGCCGACCATCGACTTCGACCGGATCGCGCCAGGCACGGTGGTGATGGATATGACGTACAAGCCGCTGTCCACGCCGTTCCTGACGGCAGCGCGCGAACGCGGCCTGCCGACGGTGGATGGACTGGCCATGCTGATCGGCCAGGCGGCGCCGTCGTTCGAAGCCCTGTTCCGCCGCCCGCCGCCGCCTATCGATCTTCGGGCCCTGTTGATGACGCATCTGGGCGAGGCGGCATGATCCTGCTCGGTCTCACCGGCTCCATCGGCATGGGCAAGTCGACGACGACAGCCATGTTCGCCGATCTGGGGGCCGTCGTCTGGAACGCCGACGATGCGGTTCACCGCCTCTACGCGCCCGGCGGCGCGGCGGTCGGTCCGGTAGGCGAAGCCTTTCCCGGCGTCGTGGTGGACGGCGCGGTCGATCGCACGCGTCTGGCTGAGGCGCTTGGGAAAGACGAGACCGCCTTTCGGCGTCTGGAAGCCATCGTCCACCCCCTGGTCGCCCAGGGGCGCGCGGCGGACCTGGAGGCGGCGCGCTCGGCGGGTAGTAAACTGGCGGTTCTGGATATCCCCCTGCTGTTCGAGACGGGTGGAGACAGGGCCGTCGACGCCGTGGTCGTGGTCACCGCCGATCCGGCGATCCAGGCGGAGCGCGTCCTGGCCCGCCTCGGCATGACCCGCGAACGGTTCGACGCCATCCTGGCGCGCCAGATGCCGGACGCCGAAAAGCGTATGCGCGCCGATTTCGTCATCGACACCGGCCGGGGTTTGGAGGCCGCGCGGGCCGAGGTCGAGGCGATCGTGGCCGCCGTTCTGGACCCGTCGTGGATATCTCCCCGGCGTGGCGCGGCGAGCCTTTCGCGCTGAGGCGAATGACGCCATTAAGAGCAAATGGCGCGCGAGATCGTTCTGGATACGGAAACCACCGGCTTCGACCCCAAGACGGGCGACCGGTTGATCGAGGTCGGCTGTATCGAGATCCAGGATCTGCTGCCGACGGGGCGGACCTTCCATCGGTTCGTCAATCCCGAGCGGCTGATCCCGCCCGACGCCATCCGGGTTCACGGCATCACCGACGAAAAGGTCAAGGATGCGCCCAAGTTCGCCGAGATCGCCGACGACCTGATCGAATTCATCGGCGATGCGCAGATGATCGCCCACAACGCCGCCTTCGACCGCAACTTCATCGACTTCGAATATGCGCGGTGCGGCCGGCCGATCACCGGCGAGGCGCGCTGGATCGATACGCTGAAACTGGCCCAGACGCGGTTTCCGGGGATGCCCAACTCACTGGATGCCCTGTGCAAACGCTACAAGGTGTCGCTGGTCGAGCGGACGCTGCACGGCGCCCTGATCGACGCCCGTCTGCTGGCCGAGGTCTATCTGGAGCTTCGCGGCGGCAAGGAACGGGTGCTGGACCTGTCGTCCGCGCCGGTCGGTCGTGGCCCCGGCGGCGTCATCGAAACCGCCGCCTACGGCCAGCGTCCCCGCCCCTTGGCGCCGCGCTCCACGCCAGAGGAACAGGCCGCCCACGTCGCCTTCCTCGCCAAGGCGCTGAAGGACCGATCACTTTGGGACGCCTACGGCCTGCCGGCGCAGGAAGACGCGGCTTAGTCTCTTTTCGGCGCTCAAGTCGTGAGCGACCGCGGCGCGAACGTAGCGCGGCGCGTCAGCGCCTCTAAATCATGCTTGGCGAAAGCCAAGTACGTCCTGCATGTCATAGAGACCGGGGCCCCGCGTCCGCACCCAGGCGGCGGCGGCGACCGCGCCCTTGGCGAACAGCGACCGATCGATCGCCGAATGGCTCAGGGTCAGCACCTCGTCTTCCGATGCGAACAGCACGGTATGCTCGCCGATGATGCCGCCGGCGCGGATGGAGGAGAAGCCGATCTTGCCGCTCTCGCGCTCGCCCTGGACCCCGTCATAGGGTTTGGAGCGCAGGTCATCCAGATCCGCGAACCGCCCCTCGGCGGCGGCTTCGCCCAGCATCAGGGCCGTGCCCGACGGTGAATCCACTTTCCGGCGGTGGTGGGCCTCGGTGATCTCGATGTCCCAATCCTGGGCGTCCAGACGTTGGGCCGCGTGCTGGACCAGGCCGATCAGGATGTTCACGCCTAGGGAGAAGTTGCCGCTCTTGACGATGGCGACCTTCTCGGCGGCCTTCATCAGATCGGCCTCCTGCTCGTCCGTGAAGCCGGTCGAGCCGATCACCAGGGCCGGGCCGCCGCGCTCGGCTGCGCTCCGGGCCAGGGCCACCGAGGCGGCCGGGGTGGAGAAATCGATGATCACGTCGCATAGCGACAGGTCGGCGGTTTCGCCCCAATCGAAACGGGCGGCGACCACCACGTCCTCGCGGGCGTCCAGAACCTGAGAGACCGCACGCCCCATCCGGCCGCGATAGCCGGATATGCCGGCGTGGAAGATTGCGCTCAAACCGCGTTCTCTTTCGACCCGTCCGCGTCCTGACTGCCCAGGATGTCGGCCCAGAAACGCTTCGCCTTTCCGGCAAAGCTGGAATTCCTGGGGTTCTGCCCCTCCCCGAACGACAGGGCAAGCTCTTCCAGCAACTCACGCTGGCGCGCGGTCAGATCGGTGGGCGTCTCGACGAACAGTTCGACCACCAGATCGCCCCGGTTGCGGCCGTTCAGATGGGGCATGCCCTTGCCCTTGATGCGTACGGTCTTGCCGGTCTGGGCGCCGGCCGGCACGGCGACGGAGGCCTTGCACTTGCCGTCGCAGGCCGTTGAGACCAGGCAAGGGGCGTCGATCTCGCCGCCCAGGGCCGCCACCGTCATCGGCACGGGCACGGTGACCAGCAGGTCCAGGTTGTCGCGCTCGAACAGGTCGTGCGGCGTGACCGAGATGAAGACGTACAGATCGCCGCGCGGTCCGCCGCGCTGGCCCGCATCGCCCTCGCCCGACAGACGGATGCGCGAACCGTCGTCCACGCCGGCGGGGATTTTCAGGTTCAGGGTGCGGGTTTTGCGCACTTGGCCATGCCCGTGGCAGGTGGTGCAGGGATCGGCGATCATCTGACCCTGGCCGTGGCAACGGGGGCAGGTGCGCTCGACCTGGAAGAAGCCGTTGGCCTGGCGCACGCGACCGGCGCCCTGGCAGGTGGTGCAGGTGACAGGCTTGGTGCCCGGCTTGGCCCCCGACCCCTCGCAGGTGTCGCAGGTCATGGTCGAGGGGATGTCGATCTCGACGTCCTCGCCCTTGTAGGCCTGCTCCAGGGTGATCTCCAGATCGTAGCGCAGGTCCGAGCCCCGGCGCGGTCCGCCCTGCTGGCCCCGGCCCTGGCGTCCGCCGAACGCGTCCCCGAACGCATCGCCAAAGACCTGGGAGAAGATGTCGTTGATGTCCGAGAAACCCTGGCCGCCCTGGCCGAAGGGATTGCCGCCGCCACCCCCATTTACGCCCGCATGGCCGTAACGATCATAGGCCGCGCGCTTGTTGTCGTCCGACAGCACCGTATAGGCCTCGGACAGCTCCTTGAACTTTGCCATCGACTCTTCCGAGCCGCCATTGCGGTCCGGGTGGTGGATCATGGCCAGCTTGCGGTAGGCGGCTTTCAGGCCGGGGGCGTCGATCGTGCGTTCGACACCCAGAACTTCGTAATAATCACGCGCCATCGGGCGTTCGTCCTCATACTTCCCCGTTCGCTTTCGCCTCGCCTCTTATCGAGCGTTGGTCGAAATCGATGTCCCGGATGACATGGGGTCCGGGACCTATGATGCAAGTTTCATGAAAAGGCCCCGCCTATCGCAAGACAAGCGGGGCCTTATCATTTCAGCGACCTGTGACGGATCAGGCGCTCTTCTTGTCGTCGCCGTCCGTGTCCGACACTTCCTCGAACTCGGCGTCGACCACGCCGTCGTCGGCCGGCTGGCCTTCGGCGGCGGCGTCGCCCTGCTGCTGGGCGTACATAGCTTCACCCAGCTTCATCGAGGCCTGGACCAGGGTGTTGGTCTTGGCGCGGATGTCTTCCGGGTCAGTGCCTTCGCGCGCGGTCTTCAGCTCGGCGAGGCCGGTCTCGATGGCCGTCTTCTCGTCCGCGCCGACCTTGTCGCCATGTTCGGCCAGGGCCTTCTCGGTCGAGTGGATCAGGCTGTCGGCGGCGTTCTGCGCCTCGACCAGATCCTTCTTGGCCTTGTCGGTCGCGGCGTTGGCTTCGGCTTCCTTGACCATCTTGTCGATGTCGGCGTCTGACAGGCCGCCGTTCGCCTGGATGCGGATCGACTGCTCCTTGTTGGTCGCCTTGTCCTTGGCCGAGACGTTGACGATGCCGTTGGCGTCGATGTCGAAGGCGACCTCGATCTGCGGCATGCCGCGCGGTGCGGGCGGAATGCCCATCAGGTCGAACTGACCCAGCATCTTGTTGTCCGACGCCATCGGACGCTCGCCCTGGAAGACCCGGATCGTCACGGCCGACTGGTTGTCGTCGGCGGTCGAGAAGGTCTGGCTCTTCTTGGTCGGGATCGTCGTGTTGCGCTCGATCAGGGGCGTGAACACGCCGCCCAAGGTTTCGATGCCCAGGGTCAGCGGCGTCACGTCCAGTAGCAGCACGTCCTTGACGTCGCCTTGCAGAACGCCGGCCTGAACGGCGGCGCCCAGGGCCACGACTTCGTCAGGGTTCACGCCCTTGTGCGGCTCCTTGCCGAAGAAGGCCTTCACGGCTTCCACGACCTTGGGCATGCGGGTCATGCCGCCGACCAGAACCACTTCGTCGATGTCCGAAGCCTTCAGGCCGGCGTCGGCCAGGGCCTTCTTGCACGGCTCGATCGTGCGTTGGACCAGATCCTCGACCAGGCTTTCCAGCTTGGCGCGCGTCAGCTTGATGTTCAGGTGCAGCGGACCCGAGGCGTTCATGGTGATGAACGGCAGGTTGACCTCGTACTGGGTCGTGGTCGACAGCTCCTTCTTGGCCTTTTCAGCCTCTTCCTTCAGGCGCTGCAAGGCCAGCTTGTCCTGACGCAGGTCGACCGACTGCTCCTTCTTGAACTCGTCGGCCAGGTAGTCGACCAGACGCAGATCGAAGTCCTCGCCGCCCAGGAAGGTGTCGCCGTTGGTCGACTTCACTTCGAACACGCCGTCGCCGATCTCCAGGATCGAGACGTCGAAGGTGCCGCCGCCCAGGTCATAGACGGCGATCTTCTGGCCGTCGTTCTTTTCCAGACCATAGGCCAGGGCCGCCGCAGTCGGCTCGTTGATGATGCGCAGCACTTCCAGGCCGGCGATCTTGCCGGCGTCCTTGGTGGCCTGACGCTGGCTGTCGTTGAAGTAGGCCGGCACGGTGATCACGGCCTGGGTGACCTTGTCGCCCAGATAGGCCTCGGCCGCTTCCTTCATCTTGGTCAGGGTGAAGGCCGAAATCTGCTGCGGGGAATAGTCCTTGCCGAAGGCGCGCACCCAGGCGTCGCCGTTCGGGCCCTTGACGATCTCATAGGGCACCATGCCCTTGTCCTTGGCGACGACGGGATCATCGAAGTTGCGGCCGATCAGGCGCTTGATCGCGAAGAAGGTGTTGGACGGGTTGGTGACGGCCTGGCGCTTGGCGGGTTGGCCCACCAGCACTTCCGCGCCGTCCTGGATCGCCACGACCGATGGGGTCGTGCGGTTGCCCTCGGCGTTTTCGATCACCTTCGGCGTCTTGCCGTCCATGACGGCGACGCACGAGTTGGTGGTGCCCAGGTCGATGCCGATAATCTTGGCCATGTGTTCTTCAGTCTCTCTGGTTCGGCGGGCGATGCGGCGGCCTTCGACGAAGCGCCGCGCGTGACCGCCCCCGGTTGGGTTGGCGTGGATCAGGCTGGATAGCCCCAAGTTTCGCGGGGTTTCTCCGAAGCTGGCCCCGATATGGGAAAATCCCCCCGGCCCGCAAGGGCGTTATGCGATTCAACGCTTTCGAAGAACGTTGAAATTCGAAGATGCGGAGGCAGCGATCGTCGGGCATAAGATTTCCCATCGCGCTCTGGGGACCGCGATGAAGGAAGGGAGAGGAAACAATGATCAAGATCATGCTCAAGGCCGCCGTCGCCGCCGCCGTTCTGATCGGCTCTTCGGCCGCCGCCGCGCCGCCTGCTGGGGCGCCGGCCATCCAGTCGCGCGACGGCTATGATCGGCACGTCACCATCAAGAACCGCACCGGCTGGACCATGTTGCGCTTCTACGCGTCGGATTCGCGCAGCGATGACTGGGAAGAGGACATCCTGGGCTCGGATGTTCTGGAAAGCGGGCAGGATGTGCGCATCAACATCGATGACGGCTCGGGCGCCTGCATCTATGACTTCAAGGCCGAGTTCACCAACGGTCAGGAGCTGACGCGGTCGCGCATCAATGTCTGTGAGGTCAGCGAATACACCTACACCCGTTGAGGTGAAGACCGCCGTCGAGGGCTACCGGCTCTGGCCGGGGGCGCTCGATGCCGCGGCGCAGGCTGATCTGGTCGCCGAGGTGGTCGCCCGGCTGGATGACGCGCCCCTCTATCGGCCGACCACGCCGGGCGGGCGGCCCTTTTCGGTTCAGATGAGCAACTTCGGGCCTCTGGGCTGGGTCTCCGACCGGGGCGGCTATCGCTATCAGTCGACCCATCCCGAAACCGGGCGACCGTGGCCCGCGATCCCGACTGTGCTGCTCGACCTGTGGGACGCGACGGTCGCCTGGCCCACGCCGCCGGACGCCTGTCTGGTGAATCTGTATCGCGATGCGGCGAAGATGGGCCTGCATCAGGACAAGGACGAGGCCGATCTCGGCGCGCCTGTCCTGTCGGTGTCGTTGGGAGACGCGGCGACGTTCCGCATCGGCGCGGCGGACGGCGGACGCACCACGACGCTGAGGCTGGACAGCGGCGACGTCTGCGCCCTGACCGGCCCCGCGCGCCTGGCCCGTCACGGCGTCGACCGCGTGCTGGCCGGATCGTCGCGCCTGATCCCCGGCGGCGGCCGGCTGAACCTGACGCTGCGCCGGGCGCGTTGAACGTCAGTCTTCGATGACGCCAAGGGCGCCGCCATCGCCCAGACGCCAGTAGCCCGCCGCCTTCATCGCCTTGGGGTCGAAACCGAGTGCGACCATGGCGCCGCGCAACGCCTTGGCCGCCTGGGCTTCCGCCGCGATCCAGACATAGGCGTCGTCGCGCGATACGTCGGCCGCCGCCGACTTCGCGGCCGAAACCAGGGCGCGGGCCTGTTCATGATCGCCGTCGCGCTCGACCCAGACTGACGTCAGGTTCGCGCGGCTCGTCAGCGTCAATCGCGAGGCGGCGTCTGCAACCTCGATCACAGTCAGGGCGCGCACCCCGGTCGGCAGTTCCTCCAGACGGCGGGCGATAGCCGGCAAGGCCGTCTCATCGCCGATCAGGACATGGTCGGCATAGTCGACCGGGACGATGAACGACCCACGCGGCCCGCCGACGCCCAAGATCGCTCCAGGCGCCGCCGCTTCGGCCCATTCCGTCGCCGGACCGCTATGGCCGATGACAAAGTCGATGGTCAGCCGGTTGGTCGCGGGATCATAGGCCCGCGGCGTGTAGTCGCGCGCGATCGGCCGGGGCTCTGAAAACACCGGGCCGTCTGGCCCTGCGGTCGGCAGGTTCAGCGTCTCTCCGTCTCGTACGGGAAAGATTTTCACATGATCGTCGAATCCTGCGCTGACGAAGCCGGTCAGGTCATCGCCGCTCAGGATCACCCGCTTCAGGGTGGGCGTCAGGCCTTCGACCGAGACGACCGAGAGCGTGCGAAACTTCAGCTCGTGCCGAACGCGACGGCTTTCGCGCGCACTCATGTCTTTTCGATCCTGTCGGCCGCCTCGGCCAAAACGGCGGCGATGGCGTCGACCTGAGCGTCGGTCAGGGCGACCTCGCCGGTCAGCCGCCCATGGAGGGTGTGGCGCAGTCGGCCGATGGCGTCCTGGATGGCGGGCGGACGGAGGGCGCGTGCAGCGAACTTGTCCATCGTCGCCTCGGCGGTTTTCAGCAGATCGTCTTTGTCCGCCAGCATGGCGCGTCCGGCCTCGGTGATCGCGTACCGCTTCTTGCCGCCCTGGGCCTCGGACTCCAGCGCGCCCATCTCCTCCAGCAAGGTCAGGCTGGGATAGATGACGCCGGGGCTGGGCGAATAGGCGCCGCCCAGTCTCGTTTCGACCGCCTTGATCAGCTCATAGCCGTGGCTGGGCTTGTCGGCGATCAGCGACAAAAGCACCCAGCGCAGCGTGCCGTGGTCGAACAGGCGCCCGCCGCCGCGCCGGCCATGGCCGTGACCACGTCCGCGCGCCTCGCCGCCTTCCCACCCGGGACCGAAGTCCGCGCCGCGCCCGCCGCGCATGCCGCGCCCGAAGGCCAGGCCGCCATGGCGACCGTGTTTTTCGCCGCACCCGTTGCGGCGTCCTTGAAAGATCCCCTTGGACCTCATGATCGATTCCTTTTCGATATATCTATTCACAGCGGTTCAGATATATCTGAATGAGGAAATGCGCAAGAGGGGCTGGCGTCGGAGCGTAAGCTGCGGCGTAAATCGGGAATGGATGATCTGAAGCGCCGCTGGGCCCGGCTGGAGCCCTACATCACCGTCGTAGGTCCGGACGACGATCGGCCCCGTCCTGCCGTGCTGATGTTCCACGGCTGCGGGGGTCTGCGCGATCACCTGCCCCGCTATGCCGAGGTCGCCAAGGCGGCGGGCTGGCGCGCCTTCATCATCGATTCCTACGGCCCGCGCGGCTGGGGTCGGGCCTTCACCCTGGCGGCGGTCTGCACGGGCCTGTCGTTCCGGGGCTATGAGCGGGTGGGCGACGTCCTGGCGGCGATCCAGGGCGTTTCGGCACGCCCCGATGTCGATGCGACAAAGCTGGCCCTGGCCGGCTGGAGCCACGGCGGCTGGTCGATCATGGAGATGATGAGCGGCGCGCCGACGCCCGGCGCCTTTGGCGTGATCGATCCCGCCGAGGCCGACCTGTCCGGCGTCAAGGCGGTGTGGCTGGCCTATCCCTACATCGGCCCGTTCGCCTTCAACCGGCTGAAGCCCTGGCGGCATTGCCCGCGCGTTCTGGCCGTCACCTGCAAGCGCGACCACCTGACCACTGTGCGCAACGCCGAACAGGTCAACGCCATGATCCGCAACTGCGGCTCCGAGGTCGAAAGCTGGATCGCCGGGGGCACTCACGCCTTCGACGAACCCACCAACAACGGTCCGATGCGCCACGATCCGGACCTAACAGTCGAGGCCCTGCGCCGTTTCGGCGCCTTCCTGACCGACGCCGTCCCACACGGCTAAAAAAAAAGCAGACGCGCGCTCTTGACGGGCGATCCATCACGTAACAATTGCAGTTACATGAAAAGGGATTCTCGCCTGTCCAACATTCTCCACGCCCTGCTGCACATGGCCGGGCATGAGACACGCACCGGCTCGCCCATGACCTCTGACCAGCTCGCGGTCTGCCTTTCGACCAATCCCGTGGTGGTGCGCCGAACCATGGCCGGCCTGCGCGAGCAGGGATTGGTGGCGTCGGAAAAGGGACATGGCGGCGGCTGGCGTCTGTCGCGACCGCTGGATCAGGTCACCCTGGGCCAGGTGAACGCGGCCCTCGGCGGCGCGGATCTGTTTCCGGCCGCTCCGCCTATCGAGGCCGACGGCTGCCTGGTCGAGGCGGCGGTCAACTACGCCTTGGCCGAGACCTACGCCGCCGCCCGCGCCCTGCTGATCGCGCGTCTGAACGACATAACCCTGGCCGATCTGGCGGCGGATTTCTCGCGCCGCATGGCCGAACATCCCAAGAGAGACCTCCTGCATGCCCACGCCCGAAAGTCCTGACGTCATGGCGCACGACGCCCTGATCATCGGCGGCTCCTATGCCGGCCTATCCGCAGCCATGCAGCTGGTCCGCGCGCGCCGCCGCGTTCTGGTCATCGACGACGGCCGGCCGCGCAATCGGTTCGCCGCTCGCGCCCATGGCGTCCTGACCAATGACGGAAAGCCCGGCGCTGAGATCACGGCGTCGGCTCGAGCCCAGGTCGCGGCCTATCCGACCGCCGCCTTCCGCATGGCGGAGGCGGTCGAGGTCGAACGGATCGATGGCGGTTTCTCGGTCGCCTTCGCTGACGGCACGCGCACACGCGGTCGCCGGCTGCTGCTGTCGCACGGAGTCGAGGACGTGCTGGTCGACATCCCGGGGGTGAAAGAACGCTGGGGCCGCACCGCCCTGCACTGTCCCTGGTGCCACGGCTATGAGATCGGCGGCGGCCCCATCGGCGTGCTGGGGCGCGGCGATCACGCGGTCCAGTATGCGGCGACGGTCGCCGAATGGGGCCAGGTCACCCTGTTCATGGATCTGGACGTCGAACTGTCGCCCGAGGACGCCCGTCTGCTGGATCGACGCGGGGTCACCATCGAGGCCACGCCCATCGCGCGGCTGGAGGGCGAGGCGCCGGAGCTAAGCGGCGCGCGGCTGACCGATGGACGGTTCGTCGACCTGAAGGCGATCTTCGTCGGCGCCAATGTGCGCGTCGCCAGCCCGTTCGCCGAGCGGTTGGGCTGCGAGATGACTGACACCCCGATGGGGCGAGTGATCAAGGTGGACGCTATGCAGCAGACGACCCAGCCGGGCGTCTTCGCCGCCGGCGATCTGGCGCGCGCCGCCTCCAACATCACCCTGGCGACCTCCGACGGCATGATCGCCGCCCACGCCCTGTTCCGGTCCCTGGTCGAGGAAGAGACGGCGATCGCCGCCTAGCCGATCGTCGCCTCGACCGTGATGGTCGCGCGGACCGAATGGGCCATTTCGCAGTGATCGTGGGCCTGGTGGTGCAGGGCGTCGATCTCGGCCTGATCGGGTTCGCGGCCGGTGAAGCTGGTGAAGGGGCGCAGCGTCACCTCGGCGAGGTAGCGCTTGCCGTTCTCGTCCTTGCCCATCTTGCCCGACGCTTCGTCAACATAGGTGTCGACCACCAGGCCGGCGTTGGCGGCGAAGGCGAGGAACCACAGCATGTGACAGCTGGACAGAGAGGCGATCATCGCCTCTTCCGGATCGACGCCGGCCGGATCTGACATCGGCACGGGCACGCTGGAGGGCGCCGACGACCCCGGCACCACCGCTCCGCCGTCGAAGCTCCAGGAATGGGCCCGGCTGTAGCCCTTGTCCAGGAAGGGCTGGTCGCCGCGGTTCCAGACGACCTTGGCTTCATAGACCCCCATTACGCCCTCCAGAAGCCGACGATCTTCTTGACCTCGTCCACCACGGGATCGGCGACCTCGGCGGCGCGTTCGGCGCCGGCCTTCAGCACGCGGTCGATCTCGGCCGGATCGTCCATCAGACGGCGCATCTCGGCCGTCACGGGCGCCAGCGACGACACCGCCAGGTCCGCCAGCGCCGGCTTGAAGGCGCCGAAGCCCTGGCCGCCGAACTGTGCGATCACCTGTTCGCGGGTCAGGCCCGCCAACGCCGCATAGATGGCGACCAGATTCTTGGCCTCGGGCCGTTCGTTCAGGCCATCCAGCGTTTCCGGCAACGGCTCGGGATCGGTCTTGGCCTTCTTGATCTTGGAGGCGATCGTGTCGGCGTCGTCGGTCAGGTTGATGCGGCTGTTGTCGGACGGATCCGACTTGGACATTTTGGCCGCCCCGTCGCGCAGGGACATGACGCGGGTCGCCGGTCCCTGGATGATCGGTTCAGGTACGGGGAAGAAGCCGGGAACGCCGAAGTCGTTGTTGAACTTGGCGGCGATGTCGCGGGTCAGCTCCAAATGCTGCTTCTGGTCCTCTCCGACCGGCACTTCGGTCGCCTTGTACAGCAGGATGTCGGCCGCCTGGAGCACGGGATAGGTGTAGAGGCCGACCGAGGAGCGTTCCTTGTGCTTGCCCGACTTCTCCTTGAACTGGGTCATCCGGTCGAGCCAGCCGAGGCGGGCGACGCAGTTGAAGATCCAGGCCAGTTCCGCATGGGCGCGCACGGCCGACTGCGGGAAGATGGTCGCCTTTTCCGGATCCAGGCCCGAGGCCAGATAGGCGGCGGCGATCTCGCGCGTCTGGGCGGTCAGTTTGGCCGGATCCTGCCACACGGTGATGGCGTGCATGTCGGCGACGAAGACATAGACCGGCGCGCCTTGGTCCTGCAGTTCCACGAACCGCTTCAGGGCGCCGAGGTAGTTGCCCAGGTGCAGCGCGCCTGAGGCCTGTATGCCGGACAGGATGCGGCGAGGGCCGTCATAGTTAGGGACGGGGGTCGCAACGTCCGGGGTCTGGTCGGTCATGGGATCGGGTCTCGGAAGGTCGAAAGGCAGGCGTGGCGAGGCAGGCGGCGGCTCAGCCGCGCCATCGCAGGTCATGGATCAGGCCCGAGGTCGTCATGGCCTCGCGCTTATCGATTCGCCGCCTGTCAGTCCAGACCGGAGACCGCGCCGCCGCCGGGCTCGCGCTTCAGCGTGGCCTTCAGTTCCGAGATCGTGACGGCCCGGAACGCCAGCAGGCAGAAGCCGTAAAGCCCTGCTCCGGCGCCGCAGACCACCAGGACGGCGATCTCCTTGGCCAGGAACAGGCGGCTAAGCTGCGGATAGAAGACGTCGGCGGCGAACAGCAGGGCGGCCATCATGGCGCTGGCGGCGATGACGCGCGCGATGCGCGACAAAAAGGCCGGCGACGGCCGCCAGCTATTCTCGCGGATCAGGACGCCGCCCAAAAGGGCGACGTTGACCCAGGCCGAGGTGCTGGTGGCGATGGCCAGGCCCAGCACCCCGTCCCAGCCCTGACGGCGGAACCAGAAGAACAGGGCCGAGCCCAGGATGACGGTGATGACCACGCTGGCCACGGCGAAGATCATCGGACGGCGCGTGTCCTGGCGCGCGAAGAAGGGCGGGGTCAGAACCTTGGCCAGGACGAAGGCCGGCACGCCCCAGGCGAACTGACGCAAAACGTCGGCGGTGCGGGCGGCGTCGGCCGAGGTGAAGGCGCCCCGCGTCACCGTCGCGTCGATGATGAAGAAGGGAATGACAAACAGGGCCACGGCCGCCGGCAGGGTGAAGGCCATGGCCAGGTTGATGCCGTCGTCCAGCGTCTTCTGGCCGCCCTCGTGATCGCCATCGACGAAAGCCTTGGTCAGGCGCGGCACCAGGGCCAGGCCGATGGCGACCCCCACCAGCCCCAGTGGCAGTTGATACAGGCGGTCGGCGTTATACAGCACCGAGCGCGCGCCCTCGTCCGAGCCGGTCAGGAACTGCGACACCAGAGAGTTGATCTGCAGCGCCCCGCCCGCCAGGGCGCCGGGCACGGCCAGCGCCAGGGTGTGACGCACATTCGGCGTGATGCGCGGCAGGCCGATCTTCAGCCGAACGCCCAGACGCCGCACGCCCCACCACAGCAGACCGGCCTGGATCAGGCCCGACACCGTCACCGCCGCCGTCACCATCAGCAGCACCGTCTCCTGCGGGATCGGCAGGATCAGCGGCGGCATCAGGGCGGCCAGGGTGCACAGGTTCAGAAACACCGGCACGGCCGCCGACAGCGCGAACCGACCGCCGGTGTTAAGCACGCCCGACAGCAGCGAGGCCACGGTCATACAGGCCAGATAGGGCATGGCCAGCTGGGTCGCGATCACGGCGGCGCGCAGCACCTCGGGCTGACCCTGATAGGCCGACAGCAGCCACGGCATGATCCACGGCATCACGACCTGCAACAGGATGCAGAAGCCGGCGACCACGGCCAGCATGAAGCTGAGCGCCTCGGACGCCGTGACGGCGGCCGCTTCCTCGCCCTCGCGCGCCCGAACCCCGCCATAGACCGGCACGAAGGCCTGGGCGAAGGCGCCCTCGGCGAACAGGCGGCGGAACATGTTGGGCAGCATCAACGCCGTGGTGAAGGCGTCCATCATCGGCCCCTGGCCGAAGCGCGCCGCCAGCGCCATGTCGCGCACGAAGCCGAGAATTCGACTGCCCAGCGTCAGGGTCGACTGCACCAGGGTGTTTCGGGCGAGGCTCATGCGGACATTCGACAGGGCGCGGAGGAAGGTTGTCGCTTAGCGCGCTTGTTCGCCGGGCGATACGGGCTTTGCGCGCGGGCTGCGGCGGCCCAGGTCGGAGACGTCGCGTGCGCTGGCGCGGGCCGAGGCGACCTTGCGTCCGGCGGGCGCGGGCGCGCGGCTGTCCAGCACGGCCTCAAGCGCGGTGCGCAGTTCGGCGATCCGCTGTTCCGAGGTGATCTTCCGCCCCTTGCGATCCACGACGTAGAAACTGTCCACCGCCCGCTCGCCATAGCTGGCGACATGGGCGGAGCGGATGCTCAGGCCTTCGTCGTTGAACACGCGCGACAGGTCCGCCAGTAGCCCCGGCCGGTCGGCGCAGGACACCTCGACTACGGTGGCGACCTCGCTGGCGTGGTGATCGACCATGACCACGGGCCGGACTTCGAAGGCCGCCTTGCGCGCATTGCCGGTCGGATCGGGCGCCTGGCCGATACGGCCCTCGCCCCGCGCGGCCTTTTCCAGCGCCTCGACCAAAGCCTTCAGGCGACGCGGCTCGGCCTGGCCATAAGGCAGGCCCGCTCCGTCCTGAACACGAAACACGTCCAGAACGACACCGTCCTCGGTCGCCACGCGGGCGTCGGTCACGTCGGCCCCAAGCGCGGCCATGGTCTGGGCCAGATCGGCGAACAGGCCCGGCCGGTCGGCCGCTGCGATGGAGATTTCGGTGGTCTGCACCGTCAGCCCCTGCACCGGCGCGGTTGGGGCGCTCTCGGCGGCGGCGCCCGTCTCGCGCGCCCGCTGGACCAGGGCCGGATGCGCCGCCAGCGGATCCTCGCGCGTCACGTCCTCGCCCCGAAACAGGGCGGCGACCTGGTTGTAGAGGGTGCGCATCAGCTGACCCTTCCAGCCGTTCCACACCCCCGGCCCCACAGCCCGGATATCGGCGACGGTCAGGACCAGCAGCATCCGCAGCCGCTCGGGGTCGCCGACCAGTTCGGCGAAAGCTCGGATGGTCGCCGGGTCCGACAGGTCGCGCTTCTGGGCGTAGTCCGAAAGCGCCAGATGGCTGCGCACCAGCCAGACGACCAGTTCGATCCGGCGCGGATCGACGCCCAGCCGCTCGCACGCCCGACGCGCGGCGATAGCGCCATCCTCCAGCTGCCCCCGCTCGCCGCCCTTGCCGACGTCGTGCAGCAGCATGCCCAGCATCAGGGCTTCCATGTCCGAGATCAGGTGCACGATCTCGCTGGCCATGGGGTGGTCGGTCTTCAGCTTGCCGCGCGCGATGTCGTTGATGATGCCGATGGCCTGAAGCGTATGCTCGTCGACCGTATAGGCGTGGTACATGTTGAACTGGGTCTGGCCGACGATCCGCCCCCATTCGGGCAGGAACCGACCCAACAGACCCGTCTCGTTCATGATGGTCAGGACGCGATAGGGCCGCTGCCCGTGCGCCAGAACGTCCAGGAAGGCGCGCGTCGCCGCCGGATCGCGCCTCAGCCGGGGCGTCACCAGCGACAGCGACCGCGTCACCGCCGAAAAGGCGTCCGGATGCAGATCCAGGTCGTGCTTGTCGGCGCAGACGAACAGGGCCAGCAGCTTGACCGGATCGGCGGCGAACACCTCCGGCCCCTCGACCGACAACCGGCCCTGATCGATCCAGAACCCCTCGACCTCCAGCTTGCGCCGGGGGGCGGGCCGGAACGGCGCCATCAGACGCGACAGGCCATGCGCCGTCTTCTGGTGGCGCGCCTCCAGCTTGGCCGACATGGCGCGGGTGAGAGCGCCGACGTCGCGCGCGACCAGAAAGTATCGCCGCATGAACCGCTCGACCGCCGGTTCGTCGCCGCGCCCGCGCCAGCCCATGCGGCGGGCTACCTCGGGCTGCATGTCGAACGTCAGCTTCTCTTCGGCCCGGCCCGCGATCAGATGCAGGTGGATGCGGACCCGCCACAGGAAGTCGAACGCCTCGTCCGACGTCCGTCGCTCGCGGGGGGTAAACAGTTCGTCCATCACCGTCGCGCCCAGCCGGCTTTCGGGCGCCAGGGACCGGGCGATCCAGTACAGGGTGTTCAGGTCGCGCAAGCCCCCCTTGCCGTCCTTGACGTTGGGCTCGACCTTGTAGCGGGTCGAGCCGACCTTTTCGTGCCGGGCGGCCCGCTCCTCCAGCTTGGCGGCGATGAAGGGGCGCGGATCGGATTTCGACACCATGTCGCGAAACCGGCCGATCATCAGCTGGGCCAGCGCCTCGTCCCCCGCCAGCGGACGCGCCTCCAGCAGGGTCGTCCGCACCGTCATGTCGGTGCGCGACAGGCTCAGACACTCTTCGACCGAGCGCACCGCCGACCCGACCTTGGCCCCCAGGTCCCACAGCACATAGAGGACGAACTGGATCACCTGCTCGCCGCGCGGCGTCGCTTTGGACGATCTCAGAAACAGCAGGTCGAGATCGGAATGGGGCGCCAGCACGCCCCGGCCGTAGCCCCCGACCGCGACCAGGGCCAGCCGCTCGGCCTCGACCGGCGAGGTCGGCCACAGCGTCTGGGTCGCCACCCGCCACAGGCCGGCCAGCATCTCGTCGGCGGCGGCGGCGTACAGACGCGCCACGTCGCGGCCCTTCATGCCGCCGTCCAGCTTGCGCTCCGCCCTGGCGCGGGCGGCGTCATAGGTCTCGCGCAAAACGACAGAGACCGCCGCGCGCGGGTCTTCCGCGCGGGCGGCCTCGTCAAGGCGGTCATCCAGACTGGGCGAGGCGTTCATGTCAGCCGTCTATAGGCCGCATCCCACCGCACGTCAGTCAGGGATTGCTGACTACTCCGGGCGAACGCGCTTCTTGCGGAACGACGGGTTCAGCGTCTGCTTGCGCAGGCGGATGGACTTGGGCGTCACCTCGACCAGTTCATCGTCGTCGATATAGGCGATGGCCTGTTCCAGCGACATCTGGCGCGGCGGCGTCAGGCGAACGGCCTCGTCCTTGCCGGAGGCGCGGACGTTGGTCAGCTGCTTGCCCTTGATCGGGTTGACGTCCAGGTCGTCCCAGCGCGCGTTCTCGCCGATGATCATGCCCTGATAGGTCTTCTCGCCGGCGCCGACGAACATGATGCCGCGGTCTTCCAGGTTCCACAGGGCGAAGGCGGCGGTTTCACCGTCAGAGTTCGAAATCAGAACGCCCTTCAGACGACCGGCGATGGCGCCCTTGTGCGGCTCATAGTGGCTGAACACGCGGTTCAGCACGCCCGAACCGCGCGTGTCGGTCAGGAATTCGCCTTGGTAACCGATCAGCGAACGCGACGGCGCCTTCAGGCTGATGCGGGTCTTGCCGGCGCCCGACGGGCCCATGTCGGTCATTTCGGCCTTACGGGCCGACAGCTTCTCGATGACGATGCCCGAGAACTCGTCGTCGACGTCGATCATGACGTCTTCGATCGGCTCCAGCTTCTCGCCGTTCTCGCCGGTCTGGAACACCACGCGCGGACGCGAGATCGAAACCTCGAAGCCTTCGCGGCGCATGTTCTCGATCAGAACGCCCAGCTGCAGTTCGCCGCGGCCGGCGACTTCATAGGCGTCGCCGCCTTCGGTCGTGGTCACGCGGATGGCGACGTTGGCCTCGGCTTCCTTCAGCAGGCGATCACGGATGACGCGCGACTGGACCTTGTCGCCTTCGCGACCGGCCAGGGGGCTGTCGTTGACCGAGACGGTCATCGAGATGGTGGGCGGATCGATCGGCTGGGCGGGCAGAGGCTCGGTGACTTCCATCGCGCACAGGGTGTCGGCGACGGTCGCCTTGGACATGCCGGCGATGGCGACGATGTCGCCCGCTTCCGAACCCTCGTCCAGGGCCTGACGCTTCAGGCCGCGGAAGGCCAGCACCTTGGTGATGCGGCCGCGTTCAATTTCCTTGCCTTCACGGTCCAGGGCGTGGATCGCCATGCCGGGAACGGCCTTGCCGCTCTCAATGCGGCCGGTCAGCAGACGGCCCAGGAAGGGATCGCTTTCGATCAGCACGTCCAGCATGCGGAAGGGCTTGTCGCGGTTGGCCTGGACGGCGGGCGGCGGGACGTGATCGACGATCAGGTCGAACAGCGGGGCCAGATTGTCGTTGGGCTGGTTCAGGTCCAGCGTCGCCCAGCCGTTGCGGCCCGAGGCGTAGATGTGCGGGAAGTCCAGCTGCTCGTCCGTCGCGCCGATGGCGGCGAACAGGTCGAAGGTCTCGTTGTGGACGCGGTCCGGATCGGCGTGGGCGCGGTCGACCTTGTTGATGCACAGGATCGGGCGCAGGCCCATCTTCAGCGCCTTGGTCAGCACGAACTTGGTCTGGGGCATGACGCCCTCTTCGGCGTCCACCAGGATGACGCAGCCGTCCACCATGCCCAGGATGCGCTCGACCTCGCCGCCGAAGTCGGCGTGGCCGGGGGTGTCGATGATGTTGATGCGGGTTTCACCCGCCTTGCCGTTCCAGAGCACCGAGGTGCACTTGGCCAGGATGGTGATGCCGCGCTCTTTTTCCTGGTCGTTGGAGTCCATCGCGCGCTCGGTCTGCGCCTCGTTGGCTCGGAAGACGCCGGATTGGGCGAGCAGTTGGTCCACCAGGGTCGTCTTGCCGTGGTCGACGTGGGCGATGATGGCGACGTTGCGCAGGTTCATTTGAGTATCGCGAAAAGGCGCGGCCGGCATACGGGCGGCCGCTGGTCATGAAAGGCATGCGGGAGGCGCGCGCCTCTTACAGGCATGTGGACAGAAAGACCAGAGCGGGCGTTCGCCGCGCTGATCGCCGCCTTACCGATATTTCATCCCCGACGCCGCATCCGACGCCGCTGACGGACGCCTCTTTCCCCCGACGGGCCTGACACAGGCCCATTTCGAAGGGGAAATGACGATGGGTTTGATGATTGCAGCGGCGCTAGCCGCCGCCTTGGCCGCGGGCCAGGCGCCGGACATGCACGTGGATGCCGAGGGGCTGAACATGGCCCGACCCGGCGAGGCCATGATCCTGGCCGGCCGCATCCGCGCCGCCAGTCGTGACTGGTGCGCCGTCCATCGTGCCGTCCTGACACCCGACAGCCTTGGCGACGCCAGCGTCTGCGAGCGTGAAATGAGACGCCGGGCCTATGTCGCCCTGCCCCGTCCTCAACGCATCCACTTCGTGCGCGCGGGCGGCCAGACCGCGCTGAATCGGCGCTAGAGCGGTCGCAGCATATAGCGGGCGTCGGCGCCGTAGCTGGCCAGTTTGGCCGCCATGGCCTCGGCGGGTTGCTCGACGAAACCGTGTCGAGACCAGAAGCCGACAGCGTCATTGACGGCGACCAGGGCGATGGCGGGCCAACCGTCTTCCGTCGCCTGTTCGGCCAGTCGCTCGACGATGGCGCCGGTCACGCCCCCGCCCCGCGCCTCGGGGTGCAGGGCCAGATCGTGCAGATAGATCAAATCCGGCTGAGCCGGCAGGCCCTCGATCACCGTGTTCAGCGGCGGCGCGCTCTCGGCCTTCCACGGATAGGCGATCAGATAGCCCCGCGCGGCGCCCTCGCTCTCCGCCAGCACGAAACAGCCGCGCGGATAAAGCGCCAGCCGGTTTTGAAAACAGGCGCGATCCTCGAAATGGTCGGGAAACGACAGCCGCGCCACCTCCACCACCGCATCGATGTCCGTAGGCCGCATGGGCCGCCATTGCAGGGTCATCAGTTCACCTTGGACGGGTCTGGCAGAGCGTCAGGCAGGGCGGAAACCGGAACGCCGTCGTCCTTCAGCTTCTTCACCTCTGCGGGCGTGGCCTCGCCATAGATTTCGCGCTTCTCGGATCGGCCCTCGTGGATGTCGCGGGCCTCGCGGGCGAAGGCGTCGCCGACGTAGTCGAAGTTGGCCTCGACATGGGCGCGGACCTCGCGGGCGGCGGCCATCATCATCGTCTGCATCTTGGCGGCGACGTCGAAGGCGGGATCGGCCTTTCGGGCGCCGCTGACGGCCGGGGCCATGATCGCCTTTTCGACCGCGTGCGAACCGCAGAACGGGCATTCCACCAGCCCCCGCGCCGCCTGATCGTCATAGGCGGTCGAGGAGCCGAACCAGGCTTCGAAGGCGTGGGCCTGGTCGCATTTCAGGGCGTAGCGGATCATGGGGCGTCAAACAGCGGGCAGGAAATCGCGATCGTGGGTCAGGCTGGGCACGGCGGCGCGCGCCTTGGCCACGGCTTCCATGTCCAGTTTCGCACGCACGATGCAAGGCTCGTCGTGATCCGCCTTGGCGATGATCTCACCCCACGGGCCGACGACGGTGGATCGCCCCCAGGTGCGGCGACCGTCCTCATGCAGTCCGCCCTGCGCCGGCGCCAGGACGAACGCCCCCGTCTCGATGGCGCGGGCGCGCAGCAGGGTTTCCCAATGCGCCTCTCCGGTCGGGGCGGTGAAGGCGGCCGGCACGGCGATCATCGAGGCCCCCGCCTTGGCTAGCTGGCGATGCAGGTGCGGAAAGCGGATGTCGTAGCAGATGGTCAGGCCCAGCCGGCCCCAGGGCGTGTCCGCCACCGACGCCCCGTCGCCGGGCCGCACCGTCGCGCTTTCGCGATAGGTCTCGCCATTGGGCAGGTTTACGTCGAAGACATGCAGCTTGTCGTATCGGGCCACAATCCCGCCCGACGCATCGATCAGCAGCGATCGATTGGCGGCGCGGCCATCTCCCGCCTGGCCAGACCGGACGATGGCCGAACCGATCAGCAGCCAGACGCCCATTTCCGCCGCCAGACGACGCAGACCCAGAACGGCGACGTCCTCGTCCTCGGTCGTGATCGCCGCATCGCGCCGGTCTCGGCGCTGCTCCAGGACATTGGTCCCCTCGGGCGTCAGGATGAACTTCGCTCCGCCCGACGCCGCCTCGCGGATCAGCGGCTCGACATGCGCCAGCGCCGCTCGCGCCGTCGCCGGCGTGCGCGTCTGGATCAGGGCGATGTCGAGCCCGCTGCTCATGGATCAGGCGGCCAGAAGTCCGTCCAGCTTGCCGTCGCGATCCAGCGCGTGGATGTCGTCGGAACCGCCGACGTGCTGGCCGTCGATGAAGATCTGCGGGAAGGTCATGCGGCCGCCTGACTTCTCGACCATCTCGGCCTTCTTGTCGGGATCGTTGGACGCGACGATTTCCGTATAGTCCACGCCCTTTTTCTTCAGAAGCGACATGGCGCTGAAGCAGTAGGGGCAGCCAGGCTTGGTGTAGATGACGACGTCGGCCAAGTTCAGATCTCCAAAATAAACTCCAGCGCCCTCAAGCAGAGAGCCGCCGCGAGACGAGCGATAGGGCGCTCTTCACATAGTCAGTTCACGGGCGTTTCGCACCCGCGCGATGACGGCGAGATCCACGGCGCGCGCTCCGGCGTCGATCAGGGCGCGCGCGCAGGCCTCTCCGGTCGCGCCCGTGGTCAACACATCGTCGATCAGAAGGATGCGTCGCCCCCGGATCCGACGCCGGCCTGCCTCGGTCACGGCGAAGGCCTGCTTGACGTTTAGCCGCCGCCCGCGCTGGCTCTTGCCGCCCTGGCTGGTCGTGTGGGTCGTGCGGACCAGACCGTCGGGCAAATAGTCGCGGTGAGCGTGGCGGGCCAGCGGCCGGGCGATTTCGGCGGCCTGATTGAAGCGCCGCGACAACAGGCGAAACCGATGCAGCGGCACGGGCAGGATCACGTCCGCGTCTTCGACCAGATCGGCGGCGGCGCGTCCGATCCAGCGCGCGAACAGGGGCGCGAACTGTTGCTGGTCCCCGTGCTTGAACCTCAGGATCAGGCCGCGTGACGCCTCGTCATACAGGCAAGCCGCGCGCGCTCTCTCGAACGCATAGGGCTTGGCGATACAGGCGGCGCAGCGATCCTCGGCGAAGGCGCCGCCGTCAAAGTCGAAGGCCGCCCCGCAGCCGTCGCAGACCGGCGCTTCCAGAAATTTGATCCGGCTCCAGGCGTCGGGCGTCAGGCCGGCCGCAGCCGTCGCCTCTCGGCTGTCATGCGCCATCGGCGGCAGGATCAGGTCGGCCAGTCCCCGCCCCGCTCCGCGCAAGTGACGGCC